>JALYOB010000627.1 GCA_030857085.1 Acidobacteriota bacterium
AACGCCGCGATCGGCTTCTCAGCCGCGACTTTGTGGGTTGTCTGCGTACCGGCGTAAACGACACCGGCGACGAGCATCGCGTGGAGAGCAATGGATGTCACGGAGGCCTTCCAGCCCCCCTTTTGGTTGCGCTGTTTACTGGACTCGAGAAGTTCTTTTTGTAGGTCCATGGCAATCTTGTTATTTGCAATCGTATGACCAACTTTTTGCGCTTTTGAATCAATGGTTTAGAATCCCGCGCGATGTGGTCGAAACGCCTGATGTGCGCGATTTTTCCGCTCGTTTTCGGAGCGTGCGTTTCGACCTCTTCGCGCGTGCCGCAAGGGTGGCTGAACGTGCCTGCTGCGCCGCGGATTCGGGCGGTTGCGATTGGTGACGATGGCAAGGTCTCGACCTCCGCGGAAGCGGCTCCGCGCAAGATGACGGACGGTCCGATCCGCATCGCCAGCGGCGGCTTCGGTGAGCGCTTGATGAATGGCCCGAAGGCGCTCACCGATCCCTTCCCGAGCATCGAGTCGTTCTCGTTCTCCCCCTCGCGCGGCGAAGTCGCGTTCTCCGCGAAGCGCAACGGCGGCTTCGACATCGCCCTCGTCTCCTCCGACGGCAGTCCGATCAGCTGGGTGCCGGCCGATCCGGCCGACGAGGTGAACGTGAGCTGGGCACCGCGCGGCAACAAGATCAGCTACGTCCTCCGCGCGCCGGGCGGCGACGTCATTCGCACCGTGCACATCCCGACGTCCGCGACCCTCAGCGCGCCGCTCCCCAATGCCACGGTGCACGCGCTGGCGTGGGACGCAGCCGCGGAGCGGATCGCCGTCGCCTACTCCACACCCGACACTTCCGACCGGGTGGAGGTGATGACGTACAGCGGGACGGACGTGCGCACCGCCGTCGCTCCTGCCGTCCGGCTGGACGTGGCGATGGAGCCGTTCGGACCAGGGGCGATGCTCATGCGGCCGAACGACATTCGTTACGACGAGAAACTGCCGCTCGTGATCTGGGAAGCGAATGATCTCGACTGGAGCGATGCCCGCGCCGCGCTGCTCCAGCATGCTCGTGTCGCGCTGGTGGTGACCACGCGCAAGTCCGCGGGAGAGATCTGGAGCTCCGCCGCCGCGCTGCCGTACGTCGATGCGCAACGGGCGTTCATCGCTGGGCGTCCCTGCACGTGCGGAACGGCCGTCGTCATCACCAGCGACCCTGCACTCGAACCTGGGCACTATCGCCGCGCCGGAAGCGTCGTGACAGCCGCACCCGCTGTCGTACAATCCGTCGCCGCCGGCTTCATCGCAGATCAGCTGGAGAAGGGGATCCGCCCGACGAATGGCAGCAGCCGCTGATACGGCCGAAAAATCGACCGCCCGCGAGTACTACGAAGCGCTGCTCATCGCGATCATCTTCGTCAACTTCGCACGCATCTTCGTGTTTCAGGCGTTCAAGATCCCCACGCCTTCGATGGAAGACAATCTCAAAGTCGGCGATCACCTGATCGTCAACAAGTTCATCTTCGGACCGAAAGGCGACGGCCCGCTCGCTGGCTTGTTTCCTCTGCGCGACGTGCGCCGCGGCGACATCATCGTCTTCCGCTATCCGGAGAATCCGGACATCGATTACGTGAAGCGCGTGATCGGTCTGCCCGGCGACGTCGTCTCGATTCGCGACAAAGTGGTCTCCATCAACGGCAAGCCTCTCGTCGAGCCATATGTCGTCTTCGACGATCCGAAGACGTATCCCGGCAGCGAATTCCTGCCGCATCCATATCGGCAGCGCGACCAGTTCGGACCGCTGCGCGTGCCGGAAGGGCAGTACTTTGCGATGGGAGACAATCGCGATCACTCGAGCGACTCCCGTTACTGGGGAGGCGTGCCCCGCTCGCACATCAAAGGGCGCGCGTTCATGGTTTACTGGTCATTCGAAGGAGAGCCGGCTCCGGCAGACAGCTCGGTGCGCACGCGGCTTCGCGAACTGACCGACGTACTGAAAGGATTCGCGACCCGCACGCGGTGGAACCGGACGTTCTTCATCGTCGACAGCAAGTACCACTTCACGCCGGGCATCACCTCGCATGGAAACGAGTAAACCGACAGAAGAGATCGAGACGCCGGAGACCGCGGACGCAATGCCGTCGCAGGTCGTCCGTGAGGGCGTGGTCATCGACCGCGGCGGCCATCCGATCTCCCGTCGCAGCATCCCTGAGAACGTACTGAAGGTTCTCTACCGCCTGCATCGCAGCGGCTACCACGCGTACTTATGCGGCGGCAGCGTGCGCGATCTGCTGATGGGACGCACGCCGAAAGACTTCGACGTCGTGACCGATGCGCATCCCGGCGACGTGCGGCGCCTCTTCCGCAACAGCCGCATCATCGGCCGCCGCTTCCGCCTCGTGCACATCCTCTTTCAGGATCAGGTGGTCGAAGTGGCCACGTTCCGCCGCGAGCCCGATCGCGCCGCGCCGGTCGACGACGAGGCGGAAGAAGATTTTCTGATCACGGACGACAACACGTTCGGCTCGCCGCTGCAGGACGCAAAGCGGCGGGACTTCACGATCAACGCGCTCTTCTACAACATCGCCGATTTCTCAGTGATCGATTACATCGGCGGTCTGGACGATCTGACGGAAGGACGCGTGCGCGTGATCGGCGATCCGGACCTCCGCTTCCGCGAAGACCCGGTCCGGATGATGCGCGCCATCGAGTTCGCCTCCCGCCTCGGCTTCGAGATCGAGGCGGCGACGTACGAGGGGATCCTCCGCCATCGCGCCGAGATCCTCAAAGCGTCGCCGCCGCGTGTCTCCGAGGAGATTCTCGAACTGCTGCGGCGCGGATGGTCGCGCGGCGCGATCCGCCTCATGGTCGACACCGCGCTGCTCGAGCCGCTGCTGCCCGAGATCTACAACTCCATCCGCGGAGAGCGCGCGCCGTACTTCTGGAAAATGCTCGAAGTGCTCGACCGCACGGTGCAGGCGGGGCGGCGCATTTCGGACGCGGTGCTGCTCTCGGTG
>JALYOB010000628.1 GCA_030857085.1 Acidobacteriota bacterium
CTCTTGGTCTGGGGCATCGGTCTCTCCACTCCTCACGTGAGGCGGAAACGCTAAGGAGGGTGGTTCCAGTGCGGCGGACTTAGCTCGACCGTGCTGGCGGTTGAGGAGAGTTCCTCAACGCTCGTGTGCTTTCGTCAACTGAGGGAGCGCACGTGAAATTCGCGGCGCAGTGAGATTGTCATCATACAGTGGTCAGCATCAGTCCCATCATCGTGGCTTCACCGCCACTCTTCGGCCGAGCCGGATTCAGCATTGCGCTCTGACTTCCCCCTCGTGTCGTCGCGGTTTTAAACCCGGCGCAGAGGAATCCCCATGTCAGATCGAGGCAATACTGCCGAGAATCTCCTTTTGCAGCACATCCCTGTCGCGGTTCGCAAAGCATTACGCGCGGAAGTCGTCGAGTGCAGGGTGACCGAGAAACTCTTCAGCGGCGACGAAACGCCCGAATTCACGTACTTTCCCGATCGCGGAGCGGTCGTGTCCGTCGTCCGTTCCACTGCGGACGGTGCGGCCGTCGAGGCAGGCGTCGTCAGCAGTGAAGGTCTGATCAGTCTGCACAATCTCATTGTGGAGCCGGGCCCGACCGGGAGCGAAGGCATCGTGCAGAGCAGCGGTACGTTCGTGCGCATCCCCGTCGCCGGAACGCGAGCGCATTTTCAGAATGACGCCCGATTTCGCGACGCGGTGCTGGCGTTCACGAGCTCGTTTCTGCAGCAGGTGACGCAGAACAGTGTCTGCAATCGCCTCCACCAGATCGAGCAGCGGCTCGCGAAATGGCTGCTCCTCGTGCGCGAGCGCGTCCCGTCGGATGAACTGCAACTCACGCACGAGTTCATGGCGCACATGCTCGGCATTCACCGGCCGGGAGTTTCGATCGCGGTTCAGGAGCTCGAGCTCGACGGCCTGATCGCGCACGGCCGCAATCGCATCAGGATCGTCAATCGCGAAGGGCTGCAGAAAAAGGCTTGCGAGTGCTTCCCGCAGATCCATGCAAACCTCCGGGATCTACGCGCATCGCTCGCCCCCTGATCGAACGTTCGCGAGCGTACCGACCTCGGCACCAACACCGGCTACCTTGCGCTGCGCAATCACTGGGTGCCATGGCAAACGTACGTGCGGAGGGGAACCTTCTGCTGCGCGTCTTATCGGATGCGGAGCTCGAGAAGGCAGGAGTTCGGAGCGAGGATCACGAGATCCGCAGCGTTCTCATCGACGCGGAAGAGACGCCGGATTACGTCTTCTTTCCGCATCGCGGCGGCGTTGCGTCGATCGTTCGCGCGACCACGAGCGGCCAGATGGTCGAGGCAGGCGTAGTCGGCCACGAAGGCTTCTTCAACGTACACGCGCTGCTCACCTCGCCGGCGCCCACCGGCAGTCAGGCGGTGGTACAGAACGACGGAAGATTCTCGCGCATCGAAGTGAAGCGTGTGCGCGAGCTGTTCGAGAGCAATGCCGTGTTTCGTGACGCGCTGCTCGCGTACACCAGCGTTTTTCTCGATCAGGTGACGCAGAATCTCGTCTGCAATCGCCTCCATCCGATCGAACAGCGGCTCGCGAAATGGCTGCTCATGATGCGCGACCGCGTCCCCAGCGACTCATTGCACGTGACACAGGAATTCCTCGGCCACATGTTAGGCGTGCACCGCCCCGGCGTTTCCATTGCGGTCAGTGCGCTCGAGAACGACGGCCTGATTCAGCATCGCCGCAACTGGCTCGCGCTGCGCAATCGCGAAGGCGTGCTGCTGCGCTCCTGTGAATGCTACCGGCCGCTGCAGGAACGCCTGACGCGTTTCGCCTCCGCGCTGGTCTGACGGACCTCTTCTTGCAGGGAACCTCGCTGCCCCTCTGATTTCCCTGCAGTGCCGCATTGTCGTCCGAGACATCAAATGAGAAAAACGCCGGCCGCTTCCGTTCTCTACAACGCATTGTTCGAGTTGTCTGCAATGCGCACCGAGGTGCGCGGATTCGGCGCTGCAATCAGCAGGAGTCAGGCGGCGCGATTGTTGTCGCAGATCGCGGCCGCGGAACTGACCGCAGGAAATCTGCTCGACGCGTGCGAAGCAGGCCGCGTTCCGAGTCATTGAACGGAATTCGCGCCACCTCGATCCGGTTGGCCGATGTACACAGTGGTTTGCCGCACCGAGATGAACTCAGTTGATCTCCAAGGGCAGCACAGAAAGGAGATGCACAATGAGAACATCCGGTAACGTCAAGTGGTTCAACGACGCGAAGGGCTTTGGCTTCATCACCGCGGAGAATGGCGACGACGTGTTCGTCCACTTCTCGGCGATCCAGGGCGGCGGCTTCCGCTCCCTCGCTGAAGGCGCCTCGGTCGAGTTCGATGTGACGCAGGGCCCGAAAGGCCTGCAGGCTTCGAACGTCACCCTCGCGTAAGCGACTTCACAATCACGACGAAAAGGGCAGGAGCGATCCTGCCCTTTTTTCTTTTTGCGGCAATGCGCGATCGTGATTGCGCCGGCTCTCCACGCACGCCCGCACCACTTCCGCGAGCGCGGCGACGTCGACCGGCTTCTGAATGACGGCGTGGATTTCGTCGGCGAGATCGACGAAGCTGCCCCGCTCAGCAGACGATGCGGCCATCAGCACGACCGGACGATCGCGCTCGATCTGTCCCCGCTCGACGAGCTCGCGCACGAATGCCGCACCGCTCATGTCCCGCGCGAGGAGATTCACGACCACGACGCAATAGCTCGTCTTCGCCATGAGCTCGAGCGCCGCCGCTCCATTGGCGGCCGTGTCGCACGTGATGCCGAACTGCGCCAGCGCTGCCGCGGCCACATCGCGCGTTGAATCGTCGTGATCCACGAGGAGAACGTCTTTGGGCTGGAGAAGGGTCACGGGGAGAGCCGGCAGAATAACACTTCCCGGCGCGAAACGTACGACTGCGTACGTTCCGTTTCAGCGCACGACAGCAAGGAGCTGTTCGCGGCTGAACGGCTTGGTCAGCACATGGCAGCGCTCGTCGGTACTGTCT
>JALYOB010000181.1 GCA_030857085.1 Acidobacteriota bacterium
GCGCGAGCCCCGGTCATCCTCAATCCTTCATCCTCAATCCTCAATCCGCGCGCGCCGCTGCGCGCGAACTACTTCATCCACTCGAACACGCGGTAATGCTCTCCATTCATCCCCAGCCGCGCGTACACTTCCTGCGCGCGTTTGTTGCGTTCGTCCACATACAGACGAATGCCGCGGATGCCGGGGTCGGCGTCGACGAAGGTTTTCACGTGCGAGTACAAACCGGCGTAGATGCCGCGGCGGCGGAACTCGGGGGCGACGTAGACGCTCTGGATCCACCACACCATTCCGGCGCGCCAGTCGCTCCATTCGTACGTGATCATCAGCGAACCGGCGGCGCGGCCTTCGAGCTCGGCGATGTAGTAGCGGCCGAGGGTACGATCGGCGAAGAGAGCGGCAACGCCGCGGCTGAGGATCATGCGGTCGAGCTCGAGATTCTCGGTCTCTCGCGCCATTGCGAGCTGGAACTCCACGATTGCGCCTGCGTCTTCGGGAACGGCTTCGCGGTACTGAACGTCGGTCATTGATATTCTCCGGCGCGGTGACGATACCAGACGCTCCGCATCACACGCGCGACACGCGCCGCGCGCTTCTTCTGATGTGCGGCTCGGCGATGATTTTCGGCGCGATGGCGTTCTCGGCGAAGCTCGCATCCGCGCGCTTGTCGGGCTCACAGGTGGCGATGATCCGCTTCGCCGTTGGCCTGACGCCATCGCTCTTCATCACCCGCTTTCGCACGAGGGCATTCACCTTTCAGCGCCTCGATCTTCTTTTCTATCGCGGCTTCTTCGGCGGCAGCGCGGTGCTCTGCTACTTCATCGCCATCGAGAAGATCAGCGTCGGTGTGGCCACGCTGCTCAACTACACCTCTCCCCTCTTCAGCGGGATTTTCTCCATTCTCTTTCTGCGCGAGCACATCAGCCCCAGAGTCGTCATCCCGATGCCGGTCGCGCTGCTCGGCGTCTTCCTCGTCGTACATGCGCACGCGCATCCGGGTGACGTCCTCGGCTTCGGCGCGTGGGAGCTCGTCGGCCTCTGTTCCGGCATCCTCTCCGGCGCTGCGGTGACGGCGATGCGTGCGGCGCGGCAGGGAGAAAATTCGTGGGCTGTCTACACGAGCTTCTGCCTCCTCGGCACGATCCTCACCGCACCGTTTGCAATCGCGACGTGGAAGAACCCGACTGCGAGCGAATGGGTGTCGCTCGCGGCAACATCTCTGTTCGCGATCGGCGCGCAACTGCTGCTCACGTTCAGCCTGCGCTGGGTCGATGCGATGACGGTCGGCGTGATCTCGCAGCTCGCCGTCATCGTCTCGATGGCGTTGGGCGCCACGCTTCTCGGCGACGTGATCTCCCCCACCGCTGCAATCGGATCGGCGCTCACGATCGGCGGCGTGGTGGGAGTGGTGTACGTGACTTCGCTCGCGAAACGCACCGTCGTTGCCGCCGATGAAGTCGCACCGGAATCGTGAGCGGGAGCTGCGGGCCCGAACGGATTCGAGCCCGCAGCTCGCGAGTGATTACTGCGGCGAGACGACCGTGACGTGCTGGGTTTCGTTGTTGGTGATCGTCACGAACGCCCAGACGTTCGGAGCATTGAACTTTTCGACGCGAATGCCGACGCGGCCGCTCGTCGGCAGACGGAGCGAGTTGTCGAGATCGATGGTGCGCGAGCCGGTGAAGGTCACGAGCCGGTCATCGATGGTCAGTCCGTTGTCGAGCGAGTACGTGATCACGCGCGCACGCGTCTCCCCCTCGCCGAGGGTGTAGATGCGGAGCGTGCGACGGAAGCGCGTGTCGACCGGGATGTTCAGCAACCCGACCGCGCTGGCGAAGTCGGATTCACGTGCGATGGGGATCTCCGTGCCGAGGTCCTGCGCTTCACGCGAGATGTCGCGGACGAGCGCGTTGATGCGCAGAGTGGCGCTCGCCTCACGCGGCACGAACAGGAACACGCCGTTCGAGTTCGGCACGTTGAGCTGCGCCGGCACGAGCGGGGTGAAGACTCGCGCGGAGCCGACCGGACGTCCGAGCTCGACCGGCGCAGTCGTTTCATTGCGGACGGTGATCTCGGTGCGCCACTCGGAGTTGAACGCACCAGGGCCGTTGTAGACGACCGGGATGAGCACGCGCTCGAAGAGCTGCGACGGCAGGTCGTTCGGATCGTAGTAGCGGAACGTGTACGAGGCGAGGCGTCCGACGCGGACTTCTACCGCGCCCGCCGCGTGCGGCGGAGTGGTCGCGCGGAAATGACCGTTGTCGATCACTTCGATGTCGGTCGCGGGCACGCCGCCGAACGTGATCTGCGGCGGGATCGTGCCGCCCGGACTGGCGGTGATGTTGACGCGCGTTCCGCCGGTGGTCGGGCCGAGCGACGGATCGACATTCACGATGAACTCGTCGGCCGGCTGCACGACGAACGTGAACACGCGCGTCTGGGTGTTGCGCGTGACGGTGACGGTGTATGTGCCCGGCGCAAGCACTCCGAGCGCGAACCTGCGCGTCACCAGAGTGGGCGGCGAGAGACACGGGCCGTCGATCCACTCCACGCGGATGTCGAACCCGTTTCTCGTGAACGTCGGAGGCGGCGGACAGGAATCGAATTCGGCGACGATCAGCGTCACCGGCTCGAGCGACGTAGGGTCGACCGGCTCGGTGCTGATCGAATACGCCGGCAAGGGCACGTCCGCGCTCGCGAGCGTGCCTGCGAACAGAAGAACGGCAGCGATGAGCAATTTCGTGCGGATCATGACCGGCACTCT
This sequence comes from Acidobacteriota bacterium, assembly GCA_030857085.1. GTDB lineage: Bacteria > Acidobacteriota > Thermoanaerobaculia > Gp7-AA8 > Gp7-AA8 > QHVT01. The sequence goes on from JALYOB010000181.1 coordinate 2,762, forward strand.
ACGCCATCCATTTTGAATGGGATAGCAGCATATTTGGTGAGTGCCAGCCTGATCCGATGCGGATCGCTCTTTTTTATTGCTTGTGCAGATGACGCGAGATGTACGCCGTCATCTCGAACATCGTGAGCGAGTCGTTGTTGTCGAAGACCGGGCGCAGATTGTCGTCGGCACGGATGCGGCGCTTGTTCGCCGGATCCTGCAGGTCGTGCTGCTTGATGTAGTCCCACACGCGCTTCATCGCGTCGCCGCGCGTGAGCGGCTTCGAGCCGACGACGCGCGCGAGCTCGGGGCTCGGCGTGACGAGCGCGCCCAGCGCGCCGCGTGCGGTGGTGTTGCCGGACGTCTGAACGGTCTTGATCGCCCGCTGTTTGCTTTCTTTCTTCCCTTTGATCGGCATGAGTCGTCGATCCTCCGACGCGCGGGATTGCAGCAGACACGCCAAGCGCATGCAGCCCTTCTCAGAAACAAATGAGTGGGGGACGATCGCTCGTCCCCGTTTCTAGTGAATGGAGAAGTTGACGGTGACGTTGAGGTACGTCTCGACCGCGACGCCGTTGCGCGAGCCGGGCGTGTAGCGCCATTGCGAGACTGCATTGAGCACCGCGGCATTGAACGGCGGCATCGACGGAACGGTGATCTGCGGGTCGCGCACGCGGCCGTTCTTGTCGATGATGCAGCGGACGATGACCGTGGCCTGCATGCGTGTGCGGCGCAGCACGTCGGGATAGTCGGGAGCGACTTTGTGAATGAGCACGGGCGCTTTCACTTCGTACGCTTCATAGATCTTCTCTTCGACCGGCTGCGTGTTCGTGACCGGTGCCGGCGGCGCATCGAGAGCGCCGATCGAGTCTTTCGTTCCCCACGGCACGCCTAACGGTTCCGTCGATGTCGCAGCAGGATCGCCGGTGGTCGTGCCGGTCGACGGGCCGGCCACAGTCGGGATCTGCTCGGGCACAGTCGCCGGTGCGGTGACCTGATTCGGCTGCGGCTGCGGTGCGGGAGTCTTCGGCTGTGCGGGTGCGGCGGCCGGTTTGGCGCCGCCGTTCGGATTGCCGAGGGGCGGCGGGATGGCGGGAGTGACATCGACGAATCGCGTGAGCTCGTCGGGTGCATTAGAAGGAAATTCGACCGACGCGATGCTCACGCCGATCGCGCCTGCAATCGCCACCGTATGCGCAATCACTGAAACCGTCAGTACACTGAAACGTCCTCGGCGCGCCTGCGTTTGGGCCAGAACGACGGAAGTCTCGAACATCGCTGCCTCCTTTTCCTTTGTCTCGTTCGACACGCGGCGAAGGGAAAGAAAACCGGCGGCTGCAACGGACGGGTGAACATGCGCATCACGATCACGACCGACGGCGGATTCACAGGACGCGGCATCGGCAGCGCCAGCGCGGAAATCGACGACGCGCGCATCGCGCAATTGCATTGCGATCAGTGGCGCGCGCATTACGGCGCCCCCGGCGCGGACCTCGTGCACTACACGCTGACCGTGGGCGGTCGGAGTGTGACGTGGAGCGAAGGGGCGGCGATTCCGAGCGAGCTGGCGGAGTTGTTCGAGGAAGTGTGGACGGGAACGAATTGAAAATTGAAAATTGAAAATTGAAAAATCGGAGCTGCAACCACGTTCGTCGCGTGGTGCGATCTTTCAATTTTCAATTTTCAATTTTCAATTCCTATCCACGCGGCAGAAAAGAAAAAGGGGCGGACTGACCGTCCGCCCCCAACAAATTGCGACTTGCGCTGCTTACGGATGGCTCGTGCAGAGCGTGAAGCTGCCGCTGCCGCTGTACGCGTACACGCGCCAGCGGTAGCTGCCGGAGGTGCCGCTGTACGTGACGCTCTCGCTCGCGGTTGCAGATTCGCCCGCGGCGACGCTGGCCCACGCGCTGCCGTTCCACTTCTCGAGATAGAGGTCAAAGTCCGCGCCGCTGGCCGGGCCGGTGAGCTTGCCAGTGTGCGAGCCGCTGACGCTGGAGGTGTACTGCGCCGAGTACCAGGTCGCGCCGGTGCCCGAGAGCGAGCCGCTCGTGCTGGTGCACGACGACGCCGCCGAGTACGTCGCCTTGAGCGAGACGCTCGAGTAGGTCGCGTACGCGTAGATGCTGATGTACCAGTCGCCCGCGGCCGGGTTGGTCACGCTGACCGACTCCGCGTTGCCGCTGAGGTACGGACGGTAGTCATAGCTGGTCGAAGTCGGCTGCGCGCCGAACTTCACATAGAGGTCGCCGTCGCCCGTGCCGCCCGACATCACGATGTCGAGTTTCGACTGGCCGGTCGGAACCGCGATCTTGAAGTGCTTCCACGCGCCGGTCGACGCGCTGAGGCCGGTCGCTGCAACGCCATTGCTGAGGACCGTGGTCGTGCTGCCCGTCGAGCCGCCCGGAGCGCCGACTGCATCCCATGCCTTGTTGACCGAGTCGGCGGCGGCGGCGCCATAGAGGTCCGTCGCTGCTTTCGAGGTCGCCGTGCGTGCGGCCGAGAAGCCCGAGCTGGAGGTCATGTAGACCGTCAGCGCGCGATACCAGATCTTCGAGGCCATGCTGATCGAGGTCGTGGCCGTCGCATTGAGCGCCGGAACGACGACGGTGGTCTTGCTGCGCGGGTGCGTGCCGCCCATCGTCATCAGGTAGAACGCGAGGTTGGCGATACCGCTGTTCGAGTGCACGCCGCCGTTGTCGGAGGTGCCGGTGTAGCGGGTCGGGTAATAGTCGTAGTCGCCGCCGGCGGCCGGATCGTTCATGTAGCGAAGCGCGTCGCCCGCGGTTGCCGGCGTGTAGACGTCTTCACCGACTTTCCAGGTGTTCGAGTTCACGGCGCCGTTCTTCCACGCTTCGGCGGCGGCGCTCATGATGTCCGATGTCGCTTCGTTGAGCGCGCCCGACTCGTTCGAGTAGGTCAGGTTCGCGCTGTACTGCGTGACGGCGTGCGTCAGCTCGTGCGCGTCGACGTCGAACGACTTCGCGAGCGGCGCGAACTGCGTGCCGTCACCGTCGCCGTACACCATCTGCGAGCCGTCCCAGTAGGCGTTGTTGTAGTTCACGCTGTAGTGGACGGTCGACTTGATCTGTGCGCCCGCGTTGTTGAACGAGTCGCGGCCGTGGACCTGGTAGTAATAGTCGTAGGTCGTGCCGGCGTAGTTGTGCGCGGCCTGCAGCGTCGCGTCGGTGGTCGAGCCGCCGGTCTCGGTGAGAACGAGCGTGCCCGGCAGCGTCGTGCTGTTGTTGGTCGTGTAGGTGTTGCGGTTGCGGGCGCGCTGGATCTGCGCGGCGCGGAGGACGAGATCGCCCGTGGTCGCATCCGCATAGATGATGTCGCGCTGTTCGCCGTCGGCATCCGTGTACGCCACACCGACGCTCCACGCGAGGAAGGCGTTGCCCTTCTCGTTGACGACGTAGGTCAGGCGCGGCCACTTGTCATACGCCGCGTTCTCGATCGAAGCCTGTCCGATGGCGCGCTCGATGGCGGTCCACGCGTTCAGCTCCGCGTTGCGCGGCAGGTTCGCATCCGGCGCAAAGCGGCCGTTCATCGCGAACACATTGCCGTCGGCATCGGCGTGCAGGACGTACTCGGCGCCGACGACCGGAAGGCCGTTGACCCGCTCCTGCATGCGCACGTGCGTCTCGCCGCGGTCATCGCGGAAAGTGCCGATTGCTTCGAAGTCTTCCGTGCCGCGAGCGTGGAGCAGGCTCTTGTTGGCACTCATCACCTGTCTGGCGCTGACGGCGGGATTGGCCGTGGAAATGCGGCCGAGATCGCCGCTGACGAAGGACGCGCCGTTCGCGTCGACCTCGTTCCGGAGCGCTTTCAACTGTTTCTCTTGCGCGAACGCGACCGTCGCGGTCAGCAGGACTACCGAGGCAATTAGTTTCTTCATCACTGTCCTTTCCTCTGTTTCAGGCGGACGCTCCTCATCGCAACGGACAAGCCAACGCGTAAGTTGTTGATTCTATTAGAGACTTCGCTTTTGAGGATCAAATCGAGACCCTCTTTGTCGGGAACTGCGGGTCAGGAACTGACCGAGAGGGTCAGTGACGGTTCAGTAACGAACCCGCGTGACCCGTGGCACGCTTCATTCGTACGTAAACCGAGATGACGAAGCTGATCCGCGACCCTGAACTCGAGGCGCTCGTCCGCGAATTGAACGACGCCGAGCCTGCAACGAATGAAGCCCGCGCCGCGGCTGCCTGGCCGGCGGCGGCCGTTCCGGAAGGAAATCCGCTCGAGGCGCTGCTCATTGAAATGGCCCAGCGCGGCGCGAGCGACATGCTGATCATCAGCGGCGTCGCGCCGGTGTTCCGTGTGAGCGGCCGCCTCGCCCGCACCACTGACGCGCCGCTGAGCACCGACGACGTCCACAACCTCCTCGCGCCGCTCCTCACCTCCCGCCTGCGCGAGAAGCTGGACGACGAAGGGGCCGCCGATTTCTCGCTGCGCCTCAGCCGCAGCGCGGGCGACGAAGATCGCCGCGCGTGGCGCTTCCGCGTGAACGTGCACCGGCAGCGCGGCTCGCTCGCCGCCGCCGTACGCGCATTGCCGACGGAGATTCCGACGCTGCAGCAATTGCGCTTGCCCGCTTCTCTTGCGGAACTGGTGAAGCCGCAGCGCGGACTGGTGCTGGTCTGCGGGCCGACCGGCTCGGGCAAGTCGACCACGCTCGCCGCACTGATCGGCGAGCTCAATCGCGCCGAGGCGAGGCACATCATCACCATTGAAGACCCGGTCGAATACGAACATCGCAATGGAAAGTCGATCATCGAGCAGATCGAGATCGGACGCGACGCTCCGTCATTCGCATCTGCATTACGCGCGTCGCTGCGTCAGGATCCGGACGTGATTCTGGTCGGCGAAATGCGCGATCTGGAAACGGTGAGCACCGCGCTGACCGCCGCCGAAACGGGGCATCTGATTCTGTCGACGATGCACACGAGCGATGCCGCCCAGGCGATTCATCGCATTGTCGATGTGTTTCCCCCCGCACAACAGACGCAGATCAGACAGCAGCTCGCATTGAGCCTCAATGCGGTGCTCGTGCAGCATCTCGTGCCGCGCGCGGACGAGAAAGGGAGGGCGGTCGCGGTGGAGGTGTTGCTCGCGAATCACGCCGTGCGCAATCACATCCGCAACGAAAAGCTGCAAAACCTCGCCACCGAGATCACCCTCGGCAAACGCAACGGGATGATCTCGCTCGAGGATTCACTGGCCAGCCTGCTGCGGGAAGGGCTGATTACGCCCGAGGATGCACGCGCGCGGTCGGGGCGGCCGGATGAACTGGAGTCGCTGATGCGAGGCGCGCTGTAGCGCGCCTCGCATC
>JALYOB010000629.1 GCA_030857085.1 Acidobacteriota bacterium
CTCGCACACGTTTAGTCGTAGGCGTCCTCCACGCCCTGTCCTCCGTGTGTACAAGATGCGTCTGCATAATCGTCGGACGCTAAACTGCAGATCACTAACGGCCATTTGTAACTAAATCAGGTGGAGGGCAGCCGAACGGGCGGCATGCTTGCACAGGCGGCTGCTTTTGGTCAGTTACGGGAATGCGGCCTACATACGCGCGCTGCGACATTTGGAACAGAGTGGCGAAAGCACACCGCGTTTAGCTGCATGACAGAAGTGCGCTTCGAATAACGCGGCGGCGTTGTGGGACGCTCTGAGGCCACAGCTCGTCGCACGAACGCCCGACGATTGGTCCAAATGGCTCAGGGGCCACAAGACGCTGATGCTTCAACTCGTGCTCACCCACGGTCGGCAGTGGATCGTGCGTACGCGATCGGCGACGCGCGCTACTGTGTGGCACTCGCGCTACGACAAATCGTCACCGCAATCGCGGAACGTCGCGTATCGAGCCAGCCGGACGGCTAATGCGTTAGCACGCAGAGAGTTGTCGTTGCGGGATGCTACAGACAACCTGCGCGACGCAATTCGCGACGTTCTCGACTTTTGCCACGTTACTGCAGTCACCGCCTCGATTGAGCATTTAAGCGACGCGGAAGGCACGCTGACGCGCCGCGGCGGCGGGGAGGAGGTGCTGCCGTGCTATCCCGACATGCTCCATTCGCCTAGCGCCGCCGCTGCACGGCTCGCCGCCGCAAGCGCAAAGGCCGGGTATTCCGCCGTGATGCCGCTCTGCGTGCAGCGATCCGCGACGCTCGCGCCGACGCGGCGCGTTCCGGCCGTGCGACACAATCAAGCATCGCCACAATCGAACGCGACATGCAGCGCCTCGTGACACAGTACGGTCTCTGAGCCTCGTCGTGACGGCTTCGCCGTGCGTACCTCGGGAGCTCGGCCACTCCGAGGAACTCCGAGGAACTCCGAGGAACTCCGAGGAACTCCGAGGAACCCGAACGAACTCACGGATTCCCATTCGGCAGCGGCCCGATCGTGATGCCGGTGCTGCGTTTGACTTCGCTGTCGTCGGCAGCGGGTGAGCAGCCGTTGCCGAGCATTGCGGCGTCGAGGGTGGCCGAGTAGCGGCCTTCCGCACGCATGGAGATGGCGACCCATGCCTGCAGCGGTTGACGGGGGGCGCGTCTGGCGAGGTTGAGGTAGATCCAGCCGGTGAGCGAGGCGCGGGGCGCGCGGGGGAACACGTACCGGTCGGTGGTGCTGTACCGGCCCGCCGATGCGAGACGCGGCTCGAGATCGAGGCAGGTGACCGGGCAGAACGAAACGAAGCCGGCCACGCTCTCCTCTGCATCGAACGTCGCGGTCTCGGCGAACGACGGCACCTCGCCATAGGCCGCGCAAGGCGCGTTCGGGCCGGCGGTTGCCTCGCGCCAGATGATCATGTCTGTGTTGAAGGTCACGGTGCCGCCGGCGATCCATCGTGCAGCAAAGACCGTCGGCAGCGGCTGCCGCGCGTTCGAAACGGTGCTCGCGCCGCTCTGATAGCGGCCGTAAAACGTGCGCGGAAAGTTCACCTTGTAGAGGTGTGGATTCGCGGCGCGCTCGCCGGCCGTTCCTCCTTCCGGGATGGCGCGGATGTGCACCAGCGGCGATCCTTGCGCAAAGTTCTGCGAGACATTGATCTGCTGATAGTCACCGGTCAGCACGTTGTCGTAACGCAGCATGCCGTCGTAATAGGCAGGATCGGCGGGCGTGAGCTGCGATCTGCACGCGGAGACGACGTCGATCGTCGCGTAACCGGTCGCACGGCGCGACGGACGTTTGTCGGAGCCGACGATGTCGCAGCCGGGCACGCGGCCCACGGTCAACGCCTGCTGCACGCGCGTGAGCGTGTTCGGCGGCACCGACGAAATTGTGTCGCACTGTGCCAGGTTCAGCGCGGGATTTGCGCCGGAGAAATCGCCGCGATACGAAACGGTGGTGCCGGTGCCGAATGGCGGGGCAATCCGGCCGAGGACCAGCAGGTCGTAGAGATTGATGCCTTGCGCGTCGTAGCCGGTGAGAAAAAGGTCGAACGAGAGCACGGGATACGCGTAGTCGGTCCAGATCGTGACGTGCGCGATCTGATCGTTGGCCGCCGTGTTGGTGATCGTGAAGATCGTGTTCTCGCCGGAGCGGGACCCGAGGTCGACTTCAAAGTAGGGGAGAAGGAGCGTCGCTGCGGGAGCGAGGCCGATGTCGCAGCTGTCGTCGTTGCGTGTCGTCGCGGCAGGCGCCGCGAGTGGAGCGAGGAGCAGAGCGAGGAGCACCACGAAGCGCGTCAGCATCAAAGACCTCATGAAGTTCACGGCGTCGCGTTCGGAAGCGGACCGATGATGGCGTTGCCCCAGCTGACCTCACTGGTCGCGAGCGGGGGAGAACAGCCGTTGCCGAGCATCGCCGCGTCCATCGATACCGAGTGGCGCCCTTCCGCACGCATCGAGATGACGACCCACGCCTGCAGCGGTTCGGGCGGAGGTTGTCGCGCGAGGTTGAGGTTGAGGTAAAGCCAGCCGGAGAGGGCGTAGGATTGCGTCATCGGAAACGTCCCTCGCATCGTGTGCCGCCCGGCTGATGGCAGCGTGAAATCACGGAGGATGGGCGTAGGAATCGGAGCGTCCGGTCGAGGGAAGGCCGCGGCATTTTCCTGGTCGTCGAACGTCACCGCTTCGGCGACGGACGGCACGTCGCGATAAACGGCGCACCGCGCGTTGGGACCAGCCGTTCCTTCGCGCCAGATGATCATGTCCGTGTCGAAGGTGGCGGTGCCGCCGCTGAGCCATCGTGCAGCAAAGACGGTCGGCAGCGGCTGCCGCGCGTTCGAAACGCTGCTCGCGCCGCGCTGATACCGGCCGTAAAACGTGCGCGGAAAGTTCACCTTGTAGAGGTGTGGATTCGCGGCGCGCTCGCCCGCCGTTCCTCCTTCCGGGACGGCGCGGATGTGCACCAGCGGCGAT
>JALYOB010000182.1 GCA_030857085.1 Acidobacteriota bacterium
TCCTCTGCCCGAATCACACCGGTGCCGGCCACTTTGCAGCCATCAATCGCGAAGGTTCGTGGCGCACGCCGCTCGGCGACGTCGCGATCGACACGCCGCTCGCCGATGCATTGATGGCGCGCACGAAACTGCTCTCGGTCGATGCACGAGCGCACGCGCGCGAGCATTCACTCGAAGTGCAGCTCCCGTTTCTCCAACGCCTCCTCCCCGAATTCACCTTCGTCCCCATCTGCCTCGGCGCACATCGCTACGAGATTGCGGAGGAGATCGGCCGCGCGATCGCGGAGGTGATGAAGGAAACAAACGACGTGGCGATCCTCGCGAGCTCCGATCTCAATCACTACGAAGACCAGCGTTCGACCTTGCGGAAAGATCAACTCGCAATCGACGAAGTGCTGCGCCTCGATCCCCGCGGCCTCTGGCGCGTGGTCGACGAGTTCGACGTCTCGATGTGCGGCTTCATCCCGACCACGACGATGCTCGTCGCGCTGAATGAGCTCGGCGCAAAAGAAGCGCGGCTGATCAAGCACGCGACCTCGGGCGACGTGAATGGGGACTACGCGCGAGTCGTCGGATACGCATCGATCGTGATCGCGTAACGCGCAGGTGTCATCCCGAGCGAAGTCGAGGGATCCCCTGCATGCAGGCGACTGCGCGCTCCGATTGCGGGGGATTCCTCGACTTCGCTCGGAATGACACGAACGCTCCTATACACTCCGCCCCCGAATGCGCATCGTCTTCGCCACAGCCGAGGTTTCTCCGATCGCCAAAACGGGCGGTCTGGGCGATGTCTGCGGCTCATTGCCCAAAGCGCTGGTGAAGCTCGGGCATGACGTCACGATCTTCATGCCGTATTACCGGCAGGCGCGGCACTGGTTCGAGCAGCGGCAGATCTCGGTGCATCAGGTCATGCCCACCGTCACCATTCGCTGGGCGAACTGGAGTTTCGAGGCGACGTATCTGCGCACGACGTTGCCCGGCACCGACATCCCGCTGATCCTCGTCGCGAACGATCATTTCTTCGAGCGCGATCAGATTTACGCGGGCGCGGATGGCGTCGATGACTTTCTGCTGCGCTACACGTTCTTCTCGCGCGCGATCATTCGCGGCTGCGAGTTGCTCGATGTTGCGCCCGACATCATCCACGCGCACGACTGGCACACCGCGCTGTTGCCGGTGTATCTGCATTCGGGACTGCGCGGCGAGCCGCACTTTGCGCAAACGCGCTCCGTCTACACGATCCACAACCTCAACTATCAGGGCGTGGCGAATGCGGATGCGTTTCCGCTCATGGGATTGCACAGCCGCTACTGGGCGGCCGATGGCATCGAGCATTTCGGCGACGTCAACCCGATGAAGGGCGGCATTCTGTTCGCCGATCAGGTGACCACCGTCTCGCCGACGTACGCGCGCGAAGTGCAGACGTCCGAGCATGGTGCGGGGCTCGACGGTGTGCTGCGCGCGGTCTCGTACAAATTCAGCGGCATTCTCAACGGCATCGACGTCGAAGAGTGGGATCCCGCGACCGATCCGCTTCTGCCCGCGCATTTCGATGCAGACAAAACGGCGAACAAGACGAAGAACAAACGCGCGCTGCTCAAAGAAGCGGGGATGAAGTATTCGACGAAGCGGCCGCTCATCGGCGCCGTTTCGCGGCTCGTCGATCAGAAGGGATTTCAGCTGCTGATCCCCGTGCTGACGCGCATTCTCGATGCGGGCGCGCAGGTGGTGGTGTTGGGCAGCGGCGACGCGGAGCTCGAACGGCAGCTTCGTGCGATCGGCGACGAGCGTCCGGATGCATGCCGCGTCTGGATCGGCTTCGACAACGCGCTCGCGCATCGCATCTACGCCGGTTGCGACATGCTCTTCATGCCGTCGATCTACGAGCCGTGCGGGCTCAATCAGATGTACGCGCTGCGCTACGGCACCGTTCCCATCGTCCGTCTGACGGGCGGACTTGCGGACACAGTGATCCCTTTCGATGGCACGAACGCCGATACGGCAAACGGTTTCGGCTTCGTTGCACCGCACCCGCTGGAGCTCTATCTCTCCACATGGCTGGCGGTCCTGAATTACAAGGATGCGCCTGTCTGGAAGTCCTTACGTGCGAACGGGATGGCGTGCGACTTTTCGTGGGAGCGAAGCGCGCGCGAATACGACGCGGTCTATCGCCGCGCATGATCCTCTGTCAGCGCGCGCGCACCGTGGCACCTCGGATGCACTGAGCGGACGTGCAAGGAGAACGGCATGATCGAAGTCATCGTTGCAGTAGCCGGTACACTCCTGCTGATCGCTGCCGGGAACACTCGCCGCCCTGTTCCGGTGCCGGTTCGCACGGATCGACGGAAACGTTGAAAACTGACGCGTACGCCGAAAGCTACAATGCGATCGTCGCCATCTGGAGCGATGAGGGTGGAGACACTCTCGACGACATCGCTCTGATGGCGACGATCAACTCAGTCCTCGCCAACCGCTTCCCCTACTACTTCTGGACCGGCTTCTATCGCGTCTGCGGCGATCGTCTCGTCGTCGGCCCCTACATCGGCACGGTGGGCTGCCTGCAGATCGAATTCGGCCGCGGCGTCTGCGGCACCGCCGCCGAAAAACGTGAAACGGTTCTGGTCCCCGACGTCCACCAGTTCCCCGGCCATATCGCCTGCGACCCGAACTCCCGCTCCGAGATCGTCGTGCCGGTCTTCGACCCCGAAGGCACACTGATCGCGGTGTTCGACGTGGACTCCGATCAGGTGAACGCGTTCGATGAAGAGGATCAACGAGGGATCGAGAGGATTGTGGGATTGTTCGCGAAGCGGTAGGTCAACGTGCATTCCGCGGCGCGAAGGCGCCGCGGAATCCCCCGCCTACGGAGCGTGTCTCATGCAATCGCAGGGGATCCCGCGCTACGCGCGGGATGACACCTGGGCCCCTCGTGTCATGCCGAGCGAAGTCGAGGCATCCCCCGCCTATTGGAACGCTCCTCGGCCCGATGCAGGATGACACCTGCTACGACAGCATCTTCAACAGCGCCCGCAACTCACTCTTCACGTGCGAAAGCACGTCCCCGCTGGGCGCCACACTCTCGGCGACCGGCGCAGGCGCAGCCGGTTCCGTCATCTCCTGCTCGAGCTTTTTCTTGGCCCCCGCAATCGTGAAGCCTTCTTTGTAGAGCAGCTCTTTGATGCGCAGGATGATGTCGAGTTCCGCGCGGGTGTAGAGGCGCTGGCCGCCGCCGCTTTTGTTCGGCGAGAGTTGCGGGAACTCCGTCTCCCAGTAACGGAGGACGTACGGCTGCAGCTCCGCGGCCTTGCAGACCTCGCCGATCTTATAGAGCTTTTCTTCTTTCGCGGCCGCGCGCGCCATCGGGTCGGATTATAGGCGCTGCTTCACGCGTCGAAGTGGTGGACGCCCGCGGGCGATTCGAGCGCATCGGTCCCCGCGAAGATCCCCACAGCGGCGCCGAACACTTCGTCCACCGTCACGTCGGCCATGCAGGCATGCGTGCCGAGGGGACACTCGCGCTGGTAGCAGGGCTGGCAGGCGTGCTTGCGGCGGACGACGCGCGTCGCGCCGGGGATGACCGTCCGTTCCGGATCGGTTGGGCCGAAGATCGAGACCGACGGCACCGCGAGCGCGGTCGCGACATGCAGCGGGCCGCTATCGTTCGTGATCACCGCCGCGCACTGCGAGATCGCAGCCGCGAGCTCCAGCACGTCGCCATCGTGGCCGATCATCGGCACGCCATTGCACGTCGTGGCAATGCGCTCCGCCTGTTCCCGCTCGCGCGGACTCGTGAGCAGCACCACGTCGAAACCTTCGCTGCGCAGGCGCTTGATCACGTCGATGTATGCGTCGTCGCCCCAATGCTTCGCGCGGCCGTATAAACCACCCGGGTGGATGCCGAGGATCGGGCGATCCATGTGCAGACCCACGCCTAACAGGCGGCGGCGTCCGCGTTCGCGAATCGAATGCGGGAGCTTGATGGTCGGAATGTCGTCGACGACGCGCGGCGCATTGAGCGCTTCGAGGAGAGGCGTGTAGTCGTCGAGCTGATGGCCGCGTTTTGCAGGAGGCGCAACCGGGTGCGTGAGAAGAATGCGCCGCCAGTCGGTCGGATAGCCCCAGCGCTCCTCGATCCCGGCCGCAAGCGTCAACGCCGCGGCACGAAAGGAGTTCGGAAGAATGATCGCGCGGCGGAACTGACCTGCGCGCAGCGTCGCGATGCGATGGCGCATCGAGCGGTTTCGCCACGCGATGACCTGCTTGAAGATCCCGGTCGCTTCGAGGAGCGTCGCCACGTTTGCCGGCGCCGCCACGGCGATGCCGCCTTCGCTGCGGAAGCGGTGCTGCAATGCCTTGAACGTCGGAAGCGCGAGAACGTTGTCTCCCACCCAGTTGAGGCCGATCACGACCGTTTCACACGCCATTCGTTACTTCGCTTTCTCCCGTACCCTTCCAGCGATCGTGCATCCACAACCAGAGCTCGGGGCGCTCGCGAATGCGCTCCGAAATCGCGTCATTGATGCGTGCGGTCAACTGAACCGGATCGGCAAACTCCTCAGCTTCAAGCGATTCTACGAACTCGACCCGATGCCTGAGCCCGTCCGGGATGCAAAAAGCGAACACAATTGACGAGCCGGACCGGATGGCCATTTTCGCAGGCGCCGGCGTGGTCCACGCCGGGCGTCCGAGGAAGGGGCTCAGGATGCCTTCGCGGGGGAGGACGGCCTGGTCGGGGAGCAGCACGATTACCGCGTTTTCCGCGAGCCCGCGCAACAAAGCCCGAGCCGCCTTCCGCCGGTCGATCACCTCGGCACCCGTGCGCTCGCGCAGCTTCTGGAGGTCTGCCTCGAGCAGCTCATTGTCGAGAGGCCGGGCCACCATGCGAACGTTCTCGACGAGAGACATCAGAGCGAGTCCGGCGACTTCCCAGCCGCCCCAGTGCGCGCTGATGAGCACCGTCCCTTTGCCGCGGGCGATCGCGTCGTGCAGTAGATGCACGTCGTCGAACGGGCAGCGCGCCGCGATCTCTTCGGCCGACAGATTCTGAATTTGCACGTACTGCAAAATCTCGCGGCCGAAGTGACGCCAGCAGGCGTCGAGCGTCTTGCGCAGCTCGCGCGCGCTCCGATCGGGAAAAGCCGCGCGCAGGTTGCGCATGGCCAATCGATCGCGGCCGCGCAGAACTTTTCCCGCAAACGCGCCGAGTCTCGTGCCCCAGCGATACACCGACTCTTCGGCCATGTTCGTGACCACGCGCGCTACGGCGCGATAGGCGGCGTACTCGATGCGCTGCAGCAGTGCGCTCTTGCGGCGGCGTCCGCGGCGCGTGCTCGTCTCTTTTGCACCCCGCGCCACGCGCAGCACCTCGTCCAGCTCGTGTTGTTCGAACACGAACTCCGCGCCGACGGTGGCAATCGATGGGTCGTTCAGCTTCACGGCGTCCTTCTCGGTTGTGACGAGCGTTGCGCCCTTTGCGTCACGTGCAAGCTCGCGCAGAGTAGCAGCCGTGTAGCGGAAATGGTCCGGAAAGCTCTTCGTGCCTGCGACGTCGAGTCCCGCGTCGCGCAGCGCGGCAAAGAACTGTTCGTTGTTCGCCAGGCCCGCAAAGGCGAAGAGTTTCTTCCCCCGCAACTCCTCCGGAATGTGCAGCCGCAGGCGGCGGGGAACGATCAGGTCCGCATCGGCGAGCGCGGCGCGTCCCTCGCGATAGAAACGGGCGGGCGCGTCGATGACGACGTCGAGATCACGATGCAGTTGCAGGTGCTGGAAGCCGTCGTCGAGGATGAATACATCGCAATCGATATCGCGACCTGTTTCGTAACGATTCGAGCCAACATATACAGCTGCACAAGACGAGCGCTTTATGAGGACTGGTTCGTCGCCATATTTCGAGGCATCATTCGACTGCACGATTCCTGTGTACGATTGATCTCCGCGGCCGTACCCGCGCGTGAGCACCGCCACACGCAGTCCCTGGCTCGCCAGAAAGCGGCAGATCGCGATCACCGCCGGCGTCTTTCCCGTTCCTCCCGCGGCGATGTTGCCGATCGAGATCACCGGCTTGTGCAGCCGCTTCGGCTTCAGGATGCCGCGGCGATAGAGCGCGCGGCGCAGGCGGTTCACCGCCCGATAGGGTGCGAGGAGCGCGTTCACGCGAGCAACTCGACGATCCGCGCTGCGGTTCTCTTCGACGCGCCGCGGTTCTGCAGAACCGTCTGCCGTGCGCGGTCGCCCCACGCGTTCCGGAGCGCCGCGTTGTCGAACATCGCGCCGGCGAAATCGATCGCCTCCGCAGCGTTCTTCACCTGCGCGGCGGCTTCGTTGCGCAGAAAGACTTCCGCGATCTCGCGAAAGTTTGACATCGATGGGCCGAAGCAGACCGGCACTCCTGCCGCCGCAGGCTCGATGGGATTGTGCCCGCCGGTCGGCACGAGCGTGCCGCCGACGAACGCGACCGCGGCGAAGCGATAGATCTTCGCCAGCTCGCCGAACGTATCGAGCAGCAGCACGTCCGCTTCGCCGTCGAACGAGGCCAGCTCGCTCCGCCGCACGAAGCGCAGCGGCGAGGTGCCGAGCAGGCCGGCGACGAGCTCGAACCGCTCCGCCTTGCGCGGCGCGATCACCACGAATGCGTGATGCTCGGCGAGAAAGCGTTCGAGCTCCGGCAGCAGCGCCTCGTCTTCGCCCTCCATCGTCGATCCGAGGACGAGTACGGTGCGGTTGCCGATGAGGGATTCGAGGCGCGGTGCGATCTCGAGCGGCGTCTCGTCCGGCTCGTAGTCGAACTTCACGTTGCCGCTCACTTCGACGATCTCCGCCGGTGCGCCGATGGCCACGAAGCGCTCCCGATCCGTCTCCTCGCGCGCGAGGATGCGATCGTAGTTGCGCAGCACCGAGCCGACGATGAAACGCAGAGCGCGATAGCGCGGCAGAGAACGATCGGAGATGCGTCCGTTCGCGAGGAGGAGTTTCAGGCCGCGCTGCCGCGCAATGCGCGTCACGTTCGGCCAGATCTCGGTCTCCATCGTCGCGAACGCGCGCGGCTGGTGATGCTCGAGAAAGCGCCGCACGGCGAAGGCGAAATCGAACGGAAAGTAGGTCACGGTGGCGTCGGGATAGAGCCGCCGCGCCTGCGCCTGGCCGGTGACCGTGGTGGTGGTGAAGACGATCGAAGTGCCGGGCCGCTGCGCGAGGATCTCCATCACGATCGGACGCGCGGCGAGCGTCTCGCCGACGGAGACGGCATGAATCCAGAGGTCATGCGGCTCGCGCCGGTGTTTGTAAAAGCCCATCCGCTCCGGAAAGTTCGCGACGTACTTGCCGCGGAGCACGCCGGTGAGGAGAAAGTACGGCAGGGCCAGGATGAGTACGAGGTAGAGCAGCACCTCGTAGGCGACATACATGGGCGCGAATGATACTTCGCCGCGCGCGGCAGCTCAGCGACGGGCGCATAAGTGTCTTTTCCGCGCGCACCGATGCACAGGAGGCGCTGCTGGGTCTCATCACTCCCGTCGTTGGCCGCCCGCTCCCGCGCCGCCCGCAGCACTTTTTCGGTGCGGCTGATCGAGAGCCGCAGGTGCAGTGCAATCTCTCGGACGGAGTAGCCCATCGCGCGCATGATCAGCGCCCGCTGCTCTCGCGAGGTCAGTTTGCGCAGCCGCTGCTGCGCTTCGATCCGCGCGTCGTGGGCAGGATCGAACGACCGCTCCGGCAGCTCGCCGGGCAACTCCATCCTGCCGTGCTTCCGCAGGTACGCACGGCTGCCGTTATGCGCTGCCGCAACGATGTACGCCCGTGGTTTGTCGACGACCTCCCGCTTCGCGAGGTAACTGACGAATGCGTCGTGAGCAATGGTCTCCGCTTCTTCGTGCGCAATCCCGAACTTCTGTTCGATGGTGTTCGTGAGCAGAGACAGCAGCGCCGCATACGACGATTCGAAATCCATCTGCTCTAGGAGTGCACTACAGCGCTGTGATCCGCCTTTTGGTGGGGACGACGGGAGGCCTCCGGCGGCCAGGGCCACGGGCCCTGCGCCTGCAAGCGGGGTCTGGG
>JALYOB010000630.1 GCA_030857085.1 Acidobacteriota bacterium
CCCCCCCCGCCGGAGGCCCCCCGTCGCTCCGATCAGAATTCCGGCGCGATGAGGCCGAGATTGTTGTCGCGGCGCTTGTAGATCACCGACACCTGATCCGTATCGATGTCGCGGAAGACGATGAACTCATTCTTCGAGTCATCGAGATGCAGCGCCGCCTGCTCGATCGACATCGAGCGGATGGGGATGTTGTTCGTCTTGATGATGCGGGGCATCGTCGTGTCGTCTTCGTGCGTGAGACGACCCGGCTCGAGCACCTGCACCGCCCACTCCGTGATGTCCGGCGTGAACGCGTTGTCGCCGTTGCCGTGGCGGTGATGGTCGCGGATCTTCTTGCGGTTCTTCTGCGCCTGACGCTTCACGTGATCGAGCGCGGAGTTCACCGCGTCCTGCATCGACTCGTCCGACGACTGCACGCTCTTGACGTCGTGCTCTTTCCCCTTGATGAGAATCTCGCAGATGTTGCGGTACTTCTCCACCTGCAACACCACGCGGACGTCGATCACGTCGTCGAACAGCTTCTGTTCGATCTTCGCGAGCTTCGTCTCGATCAAACCCCGCACGTCCGGCGGGATCTCGTAGTTACGTCCCGAAATCTCGGTTGCCATGTTGTGTCACACCTCGCGCTAAAAAATTTGCTTGCGATCCGTCGACGAGGGAATGTTGAGCTCGTCGCGATACTTCGCTACGGTTCTCCGTGCGATGTTGATGCCCTCATCGTTGAGGATCTTCATGATCTTCGAATCGCTGAGCGGTTTCCGCGGGTCCTCGTTCTCGATGTAGCTCTGAATCTTCTTCTTGACCGTGAGCGACGAGATGTCCTCGCCCGTCTCCGAGTCGATGCCGCTGTGGAAGAAGTACTTCATCAGGAACAGGCCGCGCGGCGTATGCATGTACTTGTTCGACACCACGCGCGACACCGTCGACTCGTGCATCTGAATGTCGTCGGCCACGTCGCGCAGCACGAGCGGCCTCAGGAAATCGATCCCCTTCTCGAGGAACTCGCGCTGGTGTTTGACGATCGACTCGGCCACTTTGTAGATCGTGCGCTGCCGCTGGTCGAGCGATTTGATCAGCCACACGGCTGAGCGGATTTTGTCTTTGATGTAGTTGACCGTCTCGCCGTCGGACTTCGAGTCCATCGAGTTGAGCATGGAGCGATAGCCGCTGTTGATGCGCAGCTTCGGCATGCCGTCTTCGTTGAGCACGATCACGTACTCGTCGCTGACTTTGTGGACGTAGACGTCGGGTTCGACGTAGATCGCGCGTTCGTTCGAATACTTGCGGCCCGGCTTCGGATCGAGATGCTTGATCAGCTCGACGATGCCTTCGAGCGTCTTCATGTCGATGCCGAGGGTTTTGGCGAGCGAGACGAACTTGCGCTGCATGAACTCGTCCCAGTGGTCGCGGATGATGACCTCGACCAGAGGGGCGTCGACTTCGAGGAAGCGGAGCTGCAGAAGGAGACACTCGCGGAGATCGCGTGCGCCGACGCCGATCGGATCGAGCGACTGCACCGCTCGCACCGCAGTTTCGACTTCTTCCTTCTGATAGCCGCCCGATTGCGCGATCTCTTCGTCGCTGGCGCGGAGATAGCCGTCTTCGTCGATGTTGCCGATGATGAACTGCGCGATTTCTTTGGTGCGCGGCGAAGCGTCGGACATCGACAGCTGCCACGTGAGATGGTCGGAAAGGTTGGGCGGCCGGGTGAGCGTGTTCTCGATCGGGAACTCTTCGTGTTCCTCACCCATCCCGCGGGGGTTGTAGCCGTATTCGATGTAGTCCTGGAAGTAGGCGTCGTAGTCGATCTCGTCGAACGAGTCTTTCTCTTTCTCTTCTTTCGTCTCGACTTTTTTCGCGTCCTCGGCGGCTTCGTTCTCGCTCTTGGTTTCCTCTGCCTGCGTCTCTTCCGTCTTCGCTTCTTCGGTCGACTCGTCGAGGAGCGGATTCTCGAGCAGTTCCTGGTTCAGAACTTCCTGAAGCTCGAGTTTCGACAGCTGCAGCAGCTTGATCGCCTGCTGCAGTGAGGGCGTCATGATCAGCTTCTGGCTGAGTTTGAGGTGAAGTTTTTGTTCAAGTGCCAACTTCGGGGGCCTTCCTCGATCAGTTTAGATTGAATGTCTCGCCGAGATAGATGCGCCGCACTTCCGCGTCGGCCGAAAGGCTTTCCGGCACGCCCTGCCGGAAGATCTCCCCTTCTTTGATGATGTAGGCGCGATCGGTGATCTTCAATGTTTCCCGGACGTTATGGTCGGTGATCAGGATCCCGATCCCACGGGAGCGCAGTTGTGAAACGATTCGTTGGATCTCGAAGACTGCGATTGGATCGATTCCTGCAAACGGTTCGTCTAGCAAGATGAATGCCGGGTTGATCGCGAGCGCTCGCGCGATCTCCACGCGCCGCCTTTCTCCCCCCGACAACGTGTACGCGCGGCTCCGCGAGATGTGCGTGATGCCGAATTCCTCGAGGAGAGCCTGCGTGCGGCGTTCGCGCTCGGCGAGCGGCAGTCGCATGGTCTCGAAGACCGAGAGCAGGTTCTCTTCGACCGTGAGTTTGCGAAAGACCGACGCTTCCTGCGGAAGGTAGCTGATCCCTCTCTGCGCCCGGAGATACATCGGGAGAGCCGTAATGTCGTCGGTCCCTAACGACACCGTTCCATCATCCGGCCGCACGAGGCCGACGATCATGTAGAACGTGGTCGTCTTCCCCGCGCCATTGGGGCCGAGGAGGCCGACGATCTCGCCCTGCTTGATCTCGACCGAGACATCACGCACGGCCTTGCGGCCCTTGTACACCTTCACCAGGTGCGTCGCCGTGAGCCGCAGCGGCTCGGGTTTCACATCGCCATCAGCCATGCGGGGGGGAGAGTATCAGAGCGTGTGCCGTGAGGGCTGCGGTCGTGGTGGAGCGGAATTGAAAATTGAAAATTGAAAATTGAAAAAAACGTAGCGAGTGGCGCGTGGCGAGTTGCCCGGGCGGCGTCGCGT
>JALYOB010000631.1 GCA_030857085.1 Acidobacteriota bacterium
CATCAGGGTTGTGGCGCGTAGCACTGGCCATTTTTCCCATGCTCTTGTCGATTCCATCGGCGCTGTTGGCGCGATCGAACGTGAATTCCTTGAGCACAGCTCCGGCCGACGTGACCGTCTTCAGTCGCTCCGCCGCGTCATAGTCGAAACCTGCGACGGTGTTGCCGGCCGCGGTTCGTTTGATCACGTGTCCGCGGCCGTCATATTCGTAATTCGTCGTGCCGGACTCCGGATGCGTTTCCGTTTTCAGGAATCCGCGGCCGTCGTACGTGAACGTGCGATTCTGAACAGTCGCGCCATTGCTCATTCCGACGGACGAGAGATGCCCTGTGACATCGTAGCCGTAGGTCGTCGTCGTGTCTGGCTCGATCACCTGATACAAGCGCCCGAGATCGTCGGACACTTCGGTCGTAGTGACGAGCGACTCGCTGGTACGGTTGGTGGCGACGCTGGTCTGGCGGGCCACAGAGCGTCCGCCGTAGTACGTGTACGTCGTGACGGAGCCATCAGGCGCGGTCGCCGTCGACAGACGTCCAAGGGCGTCATAGGTATTGGTCGTTCGTGGCGTAGTGGCCGACAGCGAGCTGCTCGCCACCCATTCAGTAACCGATTCCACGAGACCGCGGCCGTTGTACGTCAGCTCGCGCGAGCTGAACGATCCATTCGGCATTCTGCGCATTTCGCGGATGACGCGGCCGAGGGCGTCGTAATCCACTTGAGCGCGGGTCAACAATGCTGCAGTTTTGCCGCCGTCGTACTGCTGGATGGTGACCATGTTGGGATTGAGACCGTATGAGTAACTGGTCGCTGCGCCGCCGGTCGGCAGCGACCATACGAGACGCCCCAGCTTGTCGTATTCAAAATCCGTCGGAACACCCGCGGGATCGATGCTTCTCGTCACGCGGCCGGTCGCACTCTCGACGATGCGGTCGGCGAATTTGAAAGAGACACCGACGGCCTGCGACGTTTGAAGCGTTCCGGCGCTGTAGGAGTGCGTCGCGCTGTAAACGGCGGCTGACGGCACGCTCAGACTGTTGAGCGGGGTCGTCGTACTCAACGCTTGTGCGGGGGCATCGCCGCCGTAATACGCCTCGGCGGTCATGTTGCCGCTGGTTTGACTGAAGACGGCCAGTGTATCCACCGCGCTCATCGCAGGGGCGACGGATCCGGCCGCGATCGTCTTGAGCGTCCGGCGCCGGTGGAGGAAACCGGTACTCGCGTTGAAAAGGAACAGACTTCTGGCCGTCTTCTCGTCTTCGGTCGCGGTTTGACTGCTGTAAGTATTGACGATCCAGGGGGACGTCGACGGGAACTGGACGTAGCCCCCGGGCCGCGTTCCACTGCTGAACGCAGAAGCGTCGACGTCGGAATCGGCCTTGTTGTAGTTCGTCGTGACCACTCGCAGGATCGTGGGGGACGAGTTGCGGCCCGTGGTGGTCGTACTGACGCGATGATGCCCGAGGCCGTCGAAGTCGGAGTAGTCGGTAATCACCTCGTTCGTGATCGTGCCACTAGAATCGAGCTGGACCTTGCGCTCCGATACGACGCGCCGATTGACCGAGCTCTCATCGACGTTGTCGATTTGCGCATCACTCGCGTATTTGACGAACGTATAACCCAGCAGATTGCCCGCGGCATCGAATTGCTTCGTCGATAAATATCGGCCGCCGGAATCAGGATTCGACGTCTCAGTCGGCGGCAACACCGCACTCGTGAGATCGGTGTAGGGGAGCCCGTACTCGCTCTTGCGGGTGTCCAGTCGTGCGAAGTGGGTCGTGTAGTAGTAAGTCGACGAACTCGCCACGGCGGGCGACGTGTTGAGATTGTCGTAAGTAGAGATGGTGGTTCGCACCGAAGGAAGCGCACTATCGAAAGAGTGCGCGTAAGCACGCTTCGACAAGATGGTCTCGCCGCCTTGTGCGTTCGTGGCTTTTTCGAGCCGTTCCGTGACGCCGACAGCCGAACGGTCGGAGACATTGAAATTACAGGTGGTGATGTCCTTGTGTGGCGGGCACGGGTTGCCGTCGCCGACAAACGGCGGGAACGCGTATCCGCCATAGTTCCACTCTGTCGTCGCGCCGGTCGGTCTTTTGACCTTCGTGACGTGGCCGCTGAAGGTGTTTCCCGGGATCGCTGTCACAGGCGACGTGCACTGCTCGGTCGTGGTGAGGCCGCCCGGGCAATCGCACTGGTCTCCGACGATCGAACCCGAGCCGCTACCAGCCATCGAGAATCGGCCTATCCATTTGCCCTGCACAGCGTCCCATGCGGCGTCGCCGGTATCCGTGGTGATGTCGTAACGACTTCCGTCCGGCAAAGTGACGTTCTGGAGCACGACCGCGAGGATGACGGCCGGCACGCGGCAGTCCTGCCGCGGACCGAGCTTGCGCGACACGCCCGTGAGCGAGTCATTGTTCGCATAGTTGAAGGTGTATGTGGCCTCGGCGGTCGTGCCGGCGGAAAGTTTTACGGATTTCACCACATCGAACGAGTACAGGTCTTGAGATGCACCAGAACTCGACGCCTGTGCGGACTGACTGATCCGCCTCATGTCGACCTTGTGCTGGCGGAATCCGTCGCTGATCGTCCAATCCTCCGCGCAGTCCGCAGAGTCCGTCGCGCAGTTCGGACCGGGAGCGTACGAAACGGTGACGGTATTTCCGAACCGGTCGAGCATCGCCGTCAGGCGACCCCTCGCGTCGAAGCGGTGACGGCCACCATCGGGAAATTCGATCTGTGTCGTCGCAGCGTCCGGATAAGTCATGCGGAGGTACGAACCATCGCGCGTGTACAGCACGCCATTGGCTGGTACATCCTCCGGATTGAGAATGTTGAAGAACAGGTGGCGAGCTCCGTCCGCGCTGACGTACGCCGGATGGACAGAATCTTGCGAACACTTGTCGATGTAGCCGAGGGTGAACGTCCATCCGATTCCGGCGTTCACGTTACACATCGTGTTCGCGTTCGTGATCGGCCCGAGGTTCGCT
>JALYOB010000632.1 GCA_030857085.1 Acidobacteriota bacterium
GACGGGTCCAGGGGCCGTGCCCCTGGCCGCCGGAGGCCCCTCGTCATCTCTCCCTAGCGGCGAGCGCGAGGACCTCCTCGATTGGCAGTTCGCGCAGCAGGAGTTCGATGCCGGCTTTGTGGCGGCGGGCGAGGATCGGCGGGATGTTGCGCAGTTGCAGGCAGGCTGCGTCTTTCGTGATGCGGGGGCGGAGCGTCGGCGTCGTCGAGGCGATGGTAATCGCGTTCGGGCGCAGCACGCGTTTGCGCATCCGGTTCTTGCGGGCGATCGTGGCGACGATGCCGGTCTCGCGCGAGTCAGGGATGAAGTAGATCGCGCGAACCGAGTCGCGGGTCTGGCCGATGCGGTGCGCGCGGCCGTTGCGTTGATCGAGCTTCACCGGATTCCAGGGGATGTCGTAGTGCACGACCACGCCGGCGCGCTGCAGATTGAGTCCTTCGGCGGCGAGATCGGTAGAGACGACGATGTCGATGCGGCCGAGGAGAAATGCGCGCAGAGTGGCGTCGCGCGAGCGGTCGCGGGAGGTGACGAGGCCGCAGCGATGGACGGCCGCGAGATCGCGCGCGGTGGCGACCGAACTCGTGAAGATGAGCATCGGCTCGCGTTCGTTCTGCACCAGCTCGACCAGCATCGAACGCTTCTCGCATGACGAAGAGCGTGCGAGGTCGCGTAACGCTTCGAGCTTGCGCATCTCTTCGCGGATGGCAGTGGGGTCAGTGTCGCCGGGTGGCGCGAAAAGTTCCCAGAACAGCACGTCCTGAAAGACGGGTTGATCTTCTTCGTGCGCAAAGGCGAGGCGGTATTCGCGTTTCGGCAGCGTGCGTCCGGCGGCAATGGCGGAGAGCGCGCGTTCGTAGAAGCGCAACTGGCGGCGCAGCGATTCGAGGAACGCGGCCTCGCTCGATTCGAGACGGCGGCGGAGGAAGCGGCGCAGCAGATCGCGTTCGCCGACCAGAGGAAACTCGAGCGCATCGATCAGCGGCGCGTCGAGCACCGGATGTTTGATGACCCGCCGTTCGAGCGTGCCGAAGCGGAGCGAGTCAGGCAGGACGCTGCGATCGCGCCGAATGACCAGTGCGGCGACGATGCGATCGATCGCTTCAAAGTCGCGCGTTTCGAAGGCGACGTCGATCGACGGTACGCCGATGTCAGCGAGGAGATCGTCGCGGGC
Source organism: Acidobacteriota bacterium (assembly GCA_030857085.1). Lineage (GTDB taxonomy): Bacteria > Acidobacteriota > Thermoanaerobaculia > Gp7-AA8 > Gp7-AA8 > QHVT01. The sequence continues at coordinate 1,172 of JALYOB010000632.1, forward strand.
GATGAGGCGCACCAGTGATTCGAGATCGTGCAGCGAGTTGCAGACGGGCGTGGCGGTAATGAGCAGCACGCGCGCGCCGGCGGTGCGTCGTGCGAGCGCGGCGTAGCGGCGCGTGCGACGGTTGCGGAAAGCGTGCGCCTCGTCGACCACGACCAGGCGCTTTGCTGCATGCGGCGCAAAGCCGTCGCGCAGCAGCGCGTCGTGCGTGGCGATCTGCGCGTCGACGGACAACATCGCCAGCGTTTCGCGCCACTGCGCGACGAGCGCTGCGGGGACGAACAGCTCGCACGTGCCGCCGAAGCGGCGCATCACTTCGGCGGCGACGAAGGACTTGCCGAGTCCCACCTCGTCGGCGAGCACGACGCCGCCGCGCGTCTCCACGAGCTCCAGCGCGCGCGAGGCGGCGATCGACTGATGCTCAGCGAGCATCGCCTGTTCTCCGGCTGAGGAAGGACTGCAGGATCTGCAGCTCTCCGGAGGTGACGCCGTACGCCTGCCCGACGACCGCGTCGATCTCGCGCAGGACGTCGACGCCGCGATGCGCGCGGCGCGAGAGGCGCACGAGCTTGTCCCATTCCGGACGCGTATCGGGCCACGGCAATGCGGCGACGGTGCGGCCGAAGTAGCGGTAGTGCGCGTCTTTCGCACGCTCGGCCACTGCGACCAGGAGCGCGCCAGCGATGCTGGAGTTGAGCACCGCGGCGATCACGTACGCCTCATCGAGCGACACCGCGTCGAGCGAGTAGAGCGTCTGATTCGGGATCAGTGGAAAGGCGACGTCGTTCACGTGCACGACGTCCGGCAGCACGGCGGCGGTGATCGACTTCGACAGATCCTTCCACGCCACCTTGATCCCCACGTGTTCGGCGCGCACGAACGAGAGACGAAAGTCGGAGGGCTCGAGTCCGCGCGCGAGCGCGAGCTGCTGCAGCCATTTCGGCGGCTTGCGCCAGCCGCCCGGCGGCGGCCAGAGCATCCATTGCGATGCGCCCGCGCTCCAGCGGCGGAGGTCGCGTCCGCGCACGCAGCGGCAGACGGCGGTCAGCGGCACGTGAATGCCGTCGGTGGTGACGAGATGCCCGCCGTGAATCTCTTCTGCGTCGAGAAAAAAACTGCGGTTGTCGCCGGTCTTCACGCCCATCAGCGGCTTGCGTCCATGCACCGCCTGCAGCGAGCCGTGCGTCGCGCGAAGGCGGCGCAGAATCGAGGAGACTTCGTGCGGCACGAGCATCCATTCGGACGTCGCGCCGTTCACGGAAAGCTGGCGTGGATCGATGGTGAATGCGTCGCCGGACGCGCTCACGCGAATCGCGTCGGTCGCGATCGCGCGGTTGCGACAGGTGATGCCGAGGGGGAAGGTGTCGGCGTCGAACCAGCGGCGGCGGCGCGGGTCGTCGCTCCAGTCGTCGAGCGCGATCACCCGCGGTGCAGCAACGCGGCGCAGCGGACCGGCGTACGTCGCGTTCACGATTTTCGAAGGCATCAGCAGCGCGACCACGCCGTCGTCTTTCGCGAGCGACATCGCGCGCTCAAAGAAGGCGACAGAGAGGTCGGGCTGATGAAACGCGGTGCCGTCGCGCTGCGCGCGAAAGAGCGTGTAGCGGTCGGCGAGCATCCGTTTCGCGCGCGCGTCGATGCGGCTGTTGCGCACCCACGGCGGATTGCCGGCGACGACGTCGAAGCCGCCTTCGGCCATCACGTGCGCGAAGTGAATGTCGAACGAGAAAAAATCGAGCGAGCCGTCTTCGACGCGATCGAGGAGCTTCTTCTGTTCGGCGTTACGGCGCTGCAGCTCGAGGCAGCGTTCGGGGT
>JALYOB010000183.1 GCA_030857085.1 Acidobacteriota bacterium
ACTCTCGTGCAACCGCAGGGGATCCTTCGACCGTCCTCCGGCGCTGCGCGCCTCCGGCGGCTCAGGATGACAGCGGGGGGCAGCACGCGCTTTCGTGTCATCCTGAGCGAAGCGAAGGACCTTCTCTGTGGCACGTTGGAAGGTCCTTCGCCGTCTTCGCGGCCCGGAATGACACGGCGGCGTCCCCCTCATGACAAACATCACCTGACACCTCCCTCTCCCCTCCCTTACTCTCCGCGCCATGCAACAGTCAGCAACGGCATTTCGTCTGCGCGGGCATGAGGTTTCGCGGCTCGAGGCGTTCAGTGACATCGTCTTTGGGTTTGCGTTGACGCTCATCGTCGTTTCGCTCGAGGTGCCGCGCACGTTTCATGAGCTGATCGAGACCATGCGCGGCTTCATCGGCTTTGCCATTTGTTTTGCCATGCTGATGTGGGTGTGGCATTCCCATCACACGTTCTTCCGCCGTTACGCATTGATCGATGGGCGCACCATCGTCATCAATTCGCTGCTGCTGTTTGTGGTCTTGTTCTACGTCTATCCGCTCAAGTTCATGTTTGCGGTGGTGACGGGACAGAACGAAGGCGCAATCGATCCCAACGCTCTCTTCGTCATCTACGGCGTCGGGTTCGCTGCTCTCTTCGCGCTCTATCTGCTGCTTTATGCGCACGCGTACAGCCTCCGCGATGCGCTCGAGCTCAATGAAGTCGAGCGTTACGACACGCGCACGATGATGCTGTATCACGGCGCGTACGTGGCGATCGGGCTCGTCTCGACGCTCATCGGCGCGCTGGTGCACAGCAAGGCCATTTACTTTGCCGGCTGGATCTACTTCCTGTTAGGCCCGGTCTCCGCGTTCATCGGCGCGACGCGCGGCAAGAAGCGTCGCCGCCTTTATGAAGGCGAGTTCCAGAGCCGCCAGGTGGAGAGCGTCCAGACCACGCCGAACACGATGCAGACGGATGCAGTGGCGAGCGTCGCCGCGGTCGGACCGACGCGGTCGGAAGCCACGCCGGCCGCGAGTCCTGACAGCGCCATCGTCAACGTGACGAAGCCGTAGTCGACCGAGAAGACGCGTCCACGAATCTGGTCCGGAGTTTCGCGCTGCAGGCCGTAGGTCGACATCTGCCAGGCGGCGCCGCCGCCGAGGTGCGCGAAGAGGATTGCGGCACAGCCGGCGAGGAGCGAGTGCGAGAGCGCGAGTCCCGCGTAGCCTGCGCCGAATCCGAGCACGCAGAACGCAATCGCGCGATAACGCGCATCGTCGGTACGAATTGCGCCGCGCAACAGAAAGGGACCGATCAGCGCGCCGACTCCGCGCGCGGCGAAGAGGAGGCCGATGCCCCACGCGCCGGAGCGAAACACTTCCTTGCCGAACACGCTCAGCAGCGCCACGACGCCTGCGCCGAGGCCGTAGCCGCTCTTGACGGTGAGCAGACCGAGAACGCGCGGCTGTCGGCGCGCGAACGTGAACGTCTCCCGGATCGACTGCAGAAAGGGCGGGTGCTCGTGACTCTTCCGCTCTTCCGAAAAGCGCACCCGCATGCGGGCCAGGAGAAACGCGGAAAGCGCGAAGCTCGCCGCGTCGACGACGAACGACGTGTCGCGTCCGAACACCGTCGTCACCGCGCCGCCGATCGCCGCGCCGGCGGTGAGCATCGTCCCCCACGTCGAGCCCATGAGCACGTTCGCGGCGGCGAGCTCCTCCCCTTGCACGATGTTCGGCAATGCAGCCTGCGATGCCGGCTCGAAGTACGCCGAGCCGACGGAGATGAGAAACACGCCTGCATACGCGAACGGCAGCAGAGCCGGCGTACGCGCGAGCAGCGGCAGCAGGCATGCGCCGATGCGCATGAGGTCGAACGCGATCATCAGCTTGCGGCGATCCACGCGATCGATCACATGTCCCGCATGCGGCGTGAAGAGGAAGATCGGCAGCGTCTGAAGGAGAAAGATCAGCGAGACGAGCGTCGCCGATCCGGTGAGTTGCAGAACGAGATCGAGCAGCGCGACGGTGAGAAACCAGTCGCCGCCGAGGGAGATGAGAGTGCCGAAGTAGAGCAGCCGGAAATCGCGGTTGTCGCGCAGGAGGCGCCAGTACATGCGCGCGCATCCTACGCGAGTGGCGTTACCAGACGTGGCGCTGCTTCATCCACGGCGCGAGCTCGTCGCGCACGAAAATGCGATCGATGTAACCCGCTTCGGGGCTCGCGTCGAGACGGCCGTAGAGGAAGATCGCTGTCGCACCTGTGGCGGTGGCAGCGAACGACGGACCGTGCGGTGCGACGAACGGTTCGATGGCGGTGCGCGCGAGCGTGACCAGCTCGGGCGAGAGGCGGTTCGCGGTGATCACGGCGTTGTCGCCGTTCTGCGTCCACCAGTAGACGTCGAGCGTACCGTCGCGATGCATGCTGACCGCCTGCAGGGACGTGGAGTCCGCATGCTCGTCGATGCGAATCGGGTTCAGCGGACCATCCTCCAGGCGCGCGACGAACGTCGCGACGAAACGCGAGTCGCGTGCACGTTCCTGCCATCCGAGGATCACGCGCGCGCCGCTCGTCGTCGCGCGGAGTGCGTCGATCGTTGCACTCGGTGCGTCGTATGCGCGCACTGGCTGCGCGTCGGCCTTCGTGCCGTCGCGCTCGAAGCGCTGCACGAAGATGCTCTCCTGCTGCAGCGCGGAGACATGACGCCACGCCACGACGAAACGGCGGTCGTCCCAGAGCACTCGCGACTGACCGTCCGACTCGCCGGGCGTGGTCGAGAGCAGAACATCCGGCGCCTGCACGGTGCCTGACTTTGATACGACGACGCGGCCGAGATAGAGCGGATCGGACGGACGATCGCCGGCGCGCCAGGTGAAGACGAGCACGCCGCGCTGCACGGCGGCAGACTCGATCACCGCATTGGCCGGCAATCGCAGGCGCGTGGAGCGCTCGCGGAGAAACGAATCCGAGTAACGTTCGGCGACGACCTCGCGGGTTTGCGCGTCCTGCCAGACGAGCACGATCTCCGCGTCGACGAGCACTTTGAGAAAAGACGCCTTTTTCTGCGCGACCGTGACGGCTCTGCGGCCGTTGTAGCCGAGGCGGATGCGATCGCCGCCGGCCGAAAACTCGGCCCATGCGAGAACGACTGTGGAGTTGCAGAGAGTGATCGAAGGCAACGCCTGCGCGATCGCGGCGCTGGCGGCATTCACCACCGTCAGCCGCGAATACTGCAAGGGACCGGTGGGAGTGAACAGCCCGACGCGGACAGAAGAGCCGTTGCGCCAGATCACCGCGCCATTGCCATCCCGCTTCGGCGCGACCGCCGGAGTAGCGTAGGACGGAAAATCGTCGACGCGAGCGGCGGCGTCTCGCGCAGTGCCGTCGGAGCGAATCGTCATCAGGCGCGCTTGCGGTCCCGACCGCTGCGGATCGAACGTGGTGACGAAGGCCGCGACGTACCGGCCGCCGCCCCAGACCACGTGCGGCGCGGTCACGCCCAGCTCGAAGGAGGTTTCGCGGCCGTCGTACAGCGTCATGGTCCGCGCGAATCCCTCGTTTTCCGGGGAGATGACCTTGCCGCGAAGCTCTTTGAACGCGGTCGTCCAGATGACGTAGTACGACGAGCCGTCGCTGGCGACGGAGACGAGGTTCGCAAGCTCGTTGTCGGGCAACGTCTGCAGCTCGCCGGCCGAGCCGTGGTCATCGATCGTCTGCGTGAGAACGCTGCCCGAAGGATCGACGTACGCGACAAGAAACTGCCCCGGCCGTGCGGCCGCGGCGATCGTGCCGCGCGTCGTGCCGCGGCGCGCGGTCTGCGCAACCGCTCGCACGGAAAGATCGGGACCGACGATGTATGCGACGCCCGCTGTCGTTGCGACCAGACTCGTGCCGCCATTCGATGCGAGCGCAAACGCATCGACGCCGCGGTGCAGCAGTCGCGACTCACTGACGGCTCCTTCTCGGGTGACGGTGGCGATGCGAAGCCCATCGCTCCCCTGCCACGCGATGAGGTACGACGCGCCGTTCCACACCACCTCCGCCGACGAGCCGCTGCCGATGTAGATGCCCGCCGGATCGCGAAGCGCAGCATCGGCAGTCAGACGCGCGGCGTAGATCGACGGCGCGCCGCGGCGGAGATCCGTCCAGACGGCGAGATACCCATCCTCATCTGTGGCGATCCGGGTCCAGTCGGTGGCGAGGCCGGGATCGGCGTATTCGAGCGGCGCGATCTCGGCATCGCTTCCGAAGCGAAGCGACTCGCCCGCGACCGCGCCGAATCCATGCAGAAGCGCTGCGAGGAGCGCGAAGACGAGCCGCCTGCGTGCTCCCCGTTTCAACGGACCGCTCTCCGCTTCATCCACGGCACGATCTCGCCGCGGACGAAGACGCGGTCGATGCCGCCGATGGCCGGATCGTCGTCGAGACGGCCATAGATGAAGACCGCCGCATCGCCGATCACGGTCGCATCAAAGTCCGCTTCGACGATCGTTTTCGCCTGCTCCTCGTACGGCCGGTGCGAGATGAGGAAGGGATCGGTTCCGACGACGCTGATCGTGAGGAGCTGCGGCGTCAGACGGCGTGCCGTGATGATGGCGCGCGTGTCCGACGAAGCCCACCAGTAGAGATCGATTTCATTGTCGGGGTGAATCGCGATCGCCTGCAGAAAGGTGTAATCCGACTGACGGCTTTCGACGAACACCTTGCTCAGCGGGCCGCCTTCGAAACGCGCGACGTACGTCCTCATCGAAAGCGGTTCGAAAACGTTCCGCGGCAGTTCCTGCCAGCCGATGATCACGCGGCCGTTCCGCGTCGCCGCGCGGAGCGCGTAAATCGCCGTCTCCTCGCTCTCGTACGCGACGATCGGCTGCGCGTCGAGCTTCGCGCCGCTGAGCGCGAATCGCTGCACGAAGATCGCCTCGTGCTTCGTTTCGTACGGCCCGTCGAGGGTGAAACGATGTCGCCACACCACCACCAGACGCGTGCCGTCCCACAGTACGGTCGACGCATCCTCCGGTTCGGTCGCGCTGCGCCAGAGCTCGATGTCGCGCGGACGCACGAGCGTGTCGCCGAGCGGCACGAGGCGAAGCAGATAGAGCTCGTGCTGCGGATCGGGCTCGGTGTTTTCGTCGAGCGGACGCCAGGTGAGGGCGATGACGCCGTTCGCCATCGTCGCCGAATCGATCTTCGCACGCAGCGGCAATGCGAACTGCAAAGGCGCGGCGTCGATCGGCTCGAGCGCCGCCGTGTAGCGCCGCACGCGCAGCCCGCGCGTGAGCGCGTTCTGCCAGACGACGGCCACGGTCTGTCCGTCGAACAGCACGTCGACGTTCCAGGCGGATTCGTCTGCAACGAGCAGCGGCGCTTGTCCAGCCATGGAGACGCGGACGTGATCGACGTCGCCGGAGGATTCGGCCCATGCGAGAACCGCGGTGCGATTCACTTCCACGATCACCGGGGAGGACTGACGGATGGCCGCACTAGCGGCACTCACGACGGTCACGAGCGGGTTCGCGGAAGCGATGGAGCTGCTGGTGAAGATGCCCGCCCGCACGCGGTACTGGTCGTCGCGCCACACGACGGCGCCGCCGCCGCTGGTTTTGGTCGCGATGCCCGGATGCTCGAATCCGGTCGCCGATCCGAGCGAGGCAGCCGTGCTGGCCGGCTGACCGTTCGTGCGCACGGTGATGGTGTTCACGCGGCTGCTCACTTCGCCCAGCGTCAGGAACGACGCCACGTAACCGCTGCCGTTCCACGCCACGTCGGGAGCGGAGACAAAGCCGGTCTGCGAGAGATCGACGACCGAGCCGTTGAACAACAAAACCGATTCGCCCAGCGCCTCGTTCGCAAGCGACACGAACTGTCCCCGCAGCTCATTCCCCTCGGTCGTCCAGACGACGTAGAACGAACTGCCGTCGGTGGCGACCGAAACGCCGGTTGCGAGATGCGACGTCGGCAGCACGCGGATCGGACCTGTCGCACCGCTCTCCGAAATCAGCTGCGTCGTCGGCAGTCCCGCCGAATTGATGCGCGCGAGAAGGTAGTTCCCGCGGCCCGCAGCGATGGCCATCGGACGGGCCGCGCCGCCGACTGCGGTCGACACCAGCACGGACAGATCCTGGCCGAGGATGAAGACGGTGCCGGCGGTCGTGCCGATGCCGATCGTCTTTCCGTCGGACGCAAGCGCGGGACGGGAGCTGCTGTATTGCGGCGGAAAGAGGGTTCGCCCTCCGCTCACGCGTCCGTCGCGCTGAACCGAGGCGACGTGGAGGCCGTCGCTGGAGTCCCACGCGACGACATACGACGCGCCGCTCCAGACTACGCCGGCGTAGTTGCCGCGGCCGAGGTAGATGCCGGTTTTGTCGAGGAGCGTGCCGTCGGCAGTCAGACGCGCCGCGAAGACGGAACTCTCGCTGCGACGATTGTCGGACCAGACCGCGAGATAGCCGTCGCCATCGGTCGCGATTTCCGCGTTGGCGAAGGCGAGGGCGGGGTCCGCATATTCAGGGGGTGCGACCGCGACGTCGCGGCCGAAGCGCAGGGTTTCGATGGCAGATGCGGGGAACGGGGTCAGGAGCGTTGCCAGGAGCACGAGAACGAACCGCATACGAGACCTCCTCCATAAAACGTATGCGATTACGCCATAAAGAGCAACGCTTATTTTCTATTGTTCCGGAATGGGATGCTCCGCGCTGCCGGCGCGATCGTAGGTCAGAAAAGAGAACGGGTGCTCATTCTGCTCATCGGCTTCGAAGTGTTCGGAGTCGGTGAGCTGCCATTCGTTGACGTCGTCGAACTCGGGGAAGAAGGTGTCGCCTTCGATCTCAGCGTGCACGCGCGTGAGGTACATGCGATCGGCGCGATGCATCGACTGTCTGTAGATTTCGGCGCCGCCATTGATGAAGGCCTCCCCCTCGCCCGCCGCCTCCGCCACGCGCAGCGCCTCCTCGAGTGAATGGACGACGATCACACCGTCCGCGCGATAGTCGGCGTCGCGCGTGATGACGACGGTGATGCGACCCGGCAATGGTTTGCCGACGGATTCATAGGTCTTGCGGCCGGTGATGAGGTGATGCCCCATCGTCAGTTTCTTGTAGCGCTTGAGGTCCGTGCGCTGGCACCACGGCACCTGGTTGTCGCGGCCGATGACGTTGTTCGCCGACAGCGCGGCGATGATCGACACCTTCATGCCGCGCTATTAGACCGCAATGGGCGCTTTGATGGCGGGATGGGGATCGTAGTTCTCGAGGGTGAAGTCGCTGAATCTGAAGTCGAAGATGGAGCGAACTTCCGGGTTGAGCCGCATCGCCGGCAGCGGCCGCGGCTCGCGCGTGAGCTGCTCGCGCGCCTGGTCGAGATGGTTCATGTACAGATGCGTGTCGCCCAACGTGTGCACGAAGTCGCCCGGCTCGAGATCGCACACCTGCGCGACCATCATCGTCAGCAGCGCATACGAGGCGATGTTGAACGGGACGCCCAGGAAGACGTCGGCGCTGCGCTGGTACATCTGACAGGAGAGCTTCCCGTTCGCGACGTAGAACTGGAAGAGCACATGACACGGTTGCAGCGCCATCTTGTCGAGCTCCGCGACGTTCCACGCGCTGACGACGAGCCGCCGCGAATTGGGATTGCGGCGAATCTCGTCGATGACGTTCGTGATCTGGTCGATGTGCCGCCCATCCGGCGCAGGCCACGAGCGCCACTGGTATCCGTACACGGGACCAAGCTCCCCATTCGCATCCGCCCACTCGTCCCAGATGGTGACTTTGTTCTCATTCAGAAAGCGGACGTTGGTATCGCCGGCAAGAAACCAGAGCAGTTCGTAAATGATCGAGCGCAGATGGAGTTTCTTGGTGGTGAGCAACGGGAACCCCGCGCCGAGATCGAAGCGCATCTGATGACCAAAGATGCTGAGCGTCCCCGTCCCGGTGCGATCGCCTTTCGCGACCCCCCGATCAAGGATGGTCTGCAGGAGCTCGAGGTAGGGCTGCATGGGGCTGATTGTAGTGCGTCGCAATGGCAGGAGAGACGACGAGGGGCCTCCGGCGGCCGGGGCCACGG
>JALYOB010000184.1 GCA_030857085.1 Acidobacteriota bacterium
GCCATAATCCCTCTCCTATGACGAAGTCTCGCGCCATTGTGATCGTCTGCGATTCCCTCGGAGTCGGCGAGCTCCCCGACGCCGCCGAGTTCGGCGATGTCGGCTCCAACACCCTCGGGCATGTGCTCGACACGCAACACCCGAGCCTGCCGACGCTGACCCGCCTCGGCCTCCTCCACACCCTCCCCACTCCGGCCACCACCGAGATGCCCACCGCGGCGTACGGACGCATGGCCGAAGTCAGCGCCGGCAAAGATACGACCACCGGCCACTGGGAAATGATGGGCCTCATCGTCGAGGATCCGTTTCGCACCTACCCGAACGGCTTTCCGCCGGAGATCATCGCCGAATACGAGCGCCGCATCGGCCGCTCGACGCTCGGCAACAAACCGGCGTCGGGGACCGTGATTCTCGACGAGCTCGGCGAAGAGCACATGCGCACCGGCGCGCCGATCGTCTACACCTCCGCCGACTCGGTTTTCCAGGTTGCGGCGCACGAAGAAGTCATCCCGGTCGAAGAACTGTGGAGCATCTGTGCGACCGCGCGCGAACTGATGCGCGGCGAGCACAACATCGGCCGCATCATCGCCCGTCCGTTCCTCGGATCGGGCGCGGGTCAGTTCAAACGCACTGCGAATCGCAAAGACTTTTCGGTGCGGCCCACGGGCGAAACGGTCGTCGAGCGCGCGCACAAAGCAGGACGTGAAGTGATCGGCCTCGGCAAGATCGCCGACATCTTCGATCGCGTCGGCATCGGCACTGAGATTCGGACGGAATCGAACAGCGACGGCATGCGCAAGACGATGGACCTCGTGCGGCAATCGAACGCCGATTTCATCTTCACGAACCTCGTCGATTTCGATTCGAAGTATGGCCATCGCAATGATCCGATCGGCTATGCACGCGCGCTCGAAACGTTCGACAGTGAGCTCGCCGCGCTGCTCGATTCGTTGCGCGAAGACGATCTCGTGTTCATCACCGCCGATCACGGCTGCGATCCAACGGACATTTCCACCGATCACACGCGCGAGTACGTACCGCTCGTCATCGCCGGTCCGCGCATCAAAGGCGCACGCCCCCTCGGCACGCGCAGCACGTTCGCCGACCTCGGCGCGACGTTGTGCGAACTGCTCGCGCTTCCGTCGCAAGGCCTCGCCGGCATGAGCGTGCTCGGTGAGCTCGGAGTGAAAGCATGAAGCGAAATCTCGTGGTGATCTTCACTGCGTTCGCATGCGCGAGCGCTGTCTTTGCACAATCGCCTGCCGCGCAGGTTGCTGCCGATGCAGCAGTCGTCGATCGCGTTGCAGAAATGAGCAAACGCGATCTGCCACGCGATCTGCTGCGCCGTCTGGTCGACGAAGACCTCGAGCTGTTGCGCGGACGCCGCACCGATGGCTCGTACGAATACGCGACCTACGAACGGTTCGAATCGGGCCGCGTGACGAGCTCGTTTTCCGTGCAGCCGCGCAAAGAAAAGATGGAGACGTTCGAAGTGAAAGGCGCGAATGTGTATCGCGTCATCGTCGACGCACCGTCGCGCCGTTTGCTCGTGCGCAAGAACCGTCCTGTGTGGGTCGAGCGCGTCGACGTCGAATTCGTCGGTGAAGGTGCGTCGCAGGTGCAGCAGCGTTCGTTCGAAGTGAAGTCGTGGATGCAGCCGGGCACGACGCGTCCGATCGATCTGCCTGTGATTGCGCGTCAGGTCACCGCACGCGTGATTGCGACTGCAGAAGAAAAAGGGGGCTACGGAAACATCGACGTTGCGCTCGTGCAGGCGCGTATTGTCGATCTGCCGAGCAGTCCGTTCGCAGATGCAGTCGGCAGCGCGAAAGCATTGCAGCGCGCGCTCGACAATGGCGACCTTCCTTCCATTCGTGCAACCGCGCAACGCATGCGTGACGCGCTCAGTGGAAGCGCCACTACGACCACACAGGCAATTGCAGCGACGAACCCTCCGGCGATCGACGTGCGGCCTTCGTCGTCACAGATGACAGTGACCGCGCCGGCCGATTCTGCAACGCGCGTGGAACTGCAGACAGAGCTGCAGATGATTGAGGATCTGCTGACAGGAAGTGAAAGCGAGCGCCGCCAGGGACTGGACAGATTGCATCAGATGATTCGACGCATGAGGCCGTAAATCTTCGAATTTGCGCCCAAAAGTTGCAGAGTCGCTGCGCTCCCGCTTTCAGCGGTGTCACGCCGGCGTTGCACTTTTGATGGTTTGACGCCCATGCATCGGTGACGTAGAATGCACGTCCCTCATGTGGTAGCCCTTAGCGCTTTCCGAAAGGAGCCTCACTTTGTCGTCAGTCAAACTTAGTTTCAAGGTCGGGGACAAGCTCGTTTACCCGAACCACGGAGTGACCGTGGTGGAGCATATCGGCGAGTCGCCGATCATGCCGCAGGGAGATAGCTATTACCACCTGCGTTTGCTCGCGAATAATTCGCGACTGGTGGTGCCGATCACGAATACAGACCGCGTCGGCCTCCGCCGTCTGTACCAGCAGAAGGAGATCAAAGGTCTCCTGAGCCTGCTCGAAGAGAAGCTCGTCAAGAGCCACACGGACTGGAAAGGCCGGTACCGTGACAACCTCGAGAAGATGAAAACCGGCAAGCTCGAGGATGTTGCCGACGTGCTCAAGAATCTCAATGAAGTGCAGAAACGGAAGAGCCTCTCTTTCCGTGAGAAAAAGATGTACGACCGCGCCAAGTACCTGCTCGTGTCCGAGGTTGCGATCGTGAAGAACATCCCCGAGCCCGAGGCGGAGAAGCTGATTCACAAATGCCTCGAGAAATCGCTCGCGCCCGCTGCAGGCCATTAAGAAAAATCGAGAACGTTCGCAAAGTGCCGCTCGCAAGAGCGGCACTTTTGTTTTAGCGTTGCACTATGTCGTCCCAACGCCTCCCGGACTGGATCCGCGAAAAGAAACTCAATCTCTCGTCGCTGCGCGAGATCAAGACGATGCTGCGCGAACGCGATCTGCACTCGGTGTGCGAATCGCTCGCGTGCCCCAATCGCAGTGAATGTTTTTCGCGCGGCACCGCGACGTTCATGATCCTCGGCGACGTCTGCACACGCGCATGCGGCTTCTGCAATGTGACCACCGGACTGCCTTATGCGCCGCCGTCGCTCGATGAGCCGCGCGCGGTTGCCGACACGGCGAAGCGGATGGGCCTGAAGCATGTGGTCGTGACGTCGGTGACGCGCGACGACGTTCCCGATGGCGGCGCGCGTCAGTTCGCCGAAACGATTCGCGAGTTGCGCATTGCGCTGCCGGAAGCGAAGGTGGAAGTGCTCACGCCCGACTTTCGCGGCAATCTCGATGCGGTGCGCACGGTTGTCGAAGCGCGTCCCGATTACTACAACCACAATGTGGAAACAGTGCCGCGGCTTTATCGCCATGTGCGTCCCGGCTCGCGCTTCGAGCGCTCGCTCGAAGTTTTGCGTCACGCGAAAAAAGTCGATCCGGATATCGTCACCAAATCGGGGCTCATGCTCGGTTTGGGCGAGCAGCGCGATGAAGTGATCGACGTGCTCAAGCGCCTGCTCGAATCGAATGTGGAGATCGTGACCATCGGCCAGTATCTGCAGCCGAAGCGGGAGAAGCTCCCGGTGCTCGAATACGTGCATCCCTCCATCTTCGAGGAGTACCGCGCCATCGGCGAGGCCCTCGGATTTCGAGCCGTGTTTTCGGGGCCATTCGTGCGCAGCTCGTACATGGCGGACGTGGTGGCGGAGGTCGCGGCCTCCTGAGAAAACCGCGCACGATCGATCCGGAGAAGAAAGAGACGGGCGCGTATTTCGTCACGTATCTGCCCATCTTTCTCGATTACCTGGCGGTCGAAAAAGGGCTCGCGAAGAATTCGCTCTCCGCGTATTCAGTCGACCTGCGCCACTTCGGCCACTATCTCAATGACGAGCACATCGCGGTCGACGAGGTCGAGCGGATTCACATCGTCAAATACTTTCAGGCGCTGCGAAATGCTGGTATTTCGGCGCGTTCTGTTGCGCGTGCCCTCGCAGCCATTCGCGGGCTGTTTCGCTTCCTGGTCGCGGAGCGGCATCTGAAAACGGATCCGACCGAGAATCTCGAGAATCCGAAGCTCTGGTCGAACCTGCCGAAGTCTCTGCAGCCGCACGAAGTCGAAGCGCTGCTCGCCGCGCCCGATCGTTCCACGCCGGACGGATTGCGCGACGCGGCGATGCTGGAGCTGCTCTACGCGACGGGTCTGCGCGTCAGTGAGCTGATCAAAGTGCGCATCGACGAAGTGGTGCTCGACGCCGGCTTTCTGCGCACGATCGGCAAGGGGTCGAAAGAGCGCGTCGTGCCGTTCGGCGATACGGCCCGCGACGTGATGGTGCAGTTCCTCGAACGGGGAAGGCCGGACCTCGACAAATACGGCGATCCACACCTCTTCCTCTCCCGCCGCGGGCGCCCGATGTCCCGCCAGGCGTTCTGGATGAAGATCGTCCGCTACGCACGCGAGGCAGGAGTGAGGTCACACATCTCCCCGCACGTGCTGCGCCACTCGTTCGCCACCCACCTGCTCGAAAACGGCGCCGATCTGCGCTCCGTGCAGATGATGCTCGGGCACGCGGACATCTCCACGACGCAGATCTATACGCATGTGTCGCGGGCAAGGCTGCAGAGGATGTATGAGAGCTACCATCCGCGAGCGTGAAGGTGCGCGGCGCGTCGGGCGTTAGGCGTTGGGCTTTTGGGGTGTTGTGGCTAACGGGTGATGTCCGTCCAGGCGGGACACCCCAAATGCCCAACGCCCAACGCCCGCGCGCGCTGCGCGCGGAACCGCTTCTGCGCAATAATCGTCCCACTTACCGAGTTGACAACGACGGTCCCAATGAAACGCCTCCTCGCCATAGCTGTGCTCGTTTTGGCCGCGAATGCGGCGAGCGCGAGCATTGCGTTGTTCTCGGATGGGCGGAACATGAAGATCGAGTCCTATCAGGTGGACGAGGAGACGATTCACCTGATCATGGCCGGCGGCGGGAAGCTGTCGCTGCCGATTGCGCGCATCGAGCGCATCGTCGACGATGAGGTCGTCACGGCCGAGATCGTCGCAGAGGTGAAGAAGATCGTCGAGGACGGCGGGGTTTTCCCGCAACGCTCGTGGCATTTCACCGAGGACAGCCGGCCGCTGTTCAAGTCGAGCTACAACGACATCATCATCGACGCCGCCCGCAAGTTCGACGTCGATGCCGCGCTGGTCTCCGCCGTCATCAAGGCGGAATCGGATTACAACCCGCGCGATATCTCGCACAAAGGCGCACGCGGTCTGATGCAGCTGATGCCCGCGACGGCGAAGCGCTTTGGTGTGACGAACGCGCTCGATCCGAAAGAGAACATCTACGGCGGCACCCGCTATCTCCGCTGGCTGCTGAATACATTCAACGGCAACGCAGATCTCGCGGTCGCCGCCTACAACGCCGGCGAGGGCAATGTCTGGAAGTACGACGGCGTCCCCCCCTTCCGCGAGACGGTGACGTACATTCACCGCATCGCGAAACACATCCGCAAAGCGATCGCCGACGAAGTGATCCCCCGCACCAACGAGCCTGTGCGCACGTCCGCCGCCCTGCGGTAGAGACGGACGACAGCCCCTCCGCCGCGTCTCCGCTCGCCCTCCGTGTTCACTGCCGCAACGCCGAGCGTGCGGTGGATCGTCGTTCTTCGCGAGTGCCAGAGCCGACGAGGGCGCCTCCGGCGGGCCGGCCACGGGCCGGCCACGGGCCGGCAGCGCTGGTTGCCACAGGCTGGACGCACGCTGTACTCGATGACCGCGGTCAGTTCGCACAGCGCGCGTACAGGCTTGGCCAACCAGCGCTGCCGCCCGCGGCGGCCCGCCGGAGGCGCTCCCCGGTCGTCCCTCGCGTTCGCGAAGAGCGCCCATACGCCGCACGTTCAGCCTTCGGCGATGAGCGCGGCGGCGTGTGGAGGCGCGGCGGAGGCGCTGTCGTTCGTCTCTACCGCGAGCGCGGCGAATTGCCGCAGGCTGTCGAAGCGGACGACCATTACGGTGCGGTCGTCTTCGGCGGCGCGGCTGCCGGAGTGGCGGGCGACGGCGTCGAGCATCGTGTCGCGGATGACCGAGGGCGGGGCGTCGATGTGCGCGGTCAGGAGGGCTTCGAGTTGATCGAAGCCGAGCGGGTCGCCGTTTTCGTCCTGCGCTTCCACGATCCCGTCGGAGAGATAGACGATTGCGTCGCCTTCGTGCAGATCGATTTCAACGGTGTGCGCGGAGATGTGCTCGCGGACGCCCAAGGGGAGTGAGGGGGATTCGATCGAGATCACGGAGGGCTCGCCGCGGCGGAGCAGGTAAGGGAAGAGATGCCCTGCGTTCGTGTGGCGCACCTTGCCGCGTTCGAGATCGAAGATCGTGAAGGCGAGTGTCATGAAGGCGCGGCGTTCCGTCGAGCGATAGACCAGCTCATTGAGGCGTTTGAAGAGCGACGTCTCATCGGCCCCTTCCTCGACCAGCGTCGTGATCGCGGCCTTCACCATCGCCATCACCAAGCCGGTCGACAGACCGTGGCCGGAGACGTCGCCAATGGCCACGGCGAGGCGCGACTTATCGATGTTGAACACATCGTAGTAATCGCCCCCGATGGAGGCGGTCGGCTCGAAATGGGCGGAGAACGAAACCCCGCCGAACTTCGGACCTTCCTTCGGCAGGAGATTGCGCTGAATCGACGCGGCGATGGCGATCTCGCTCTGCAGGCGCTCCTTCTCGCTGACGGAGGCGAGGAGGGAGCCGATCGACTCGGTCATGCGGTCGAACGACTGCGCCATTGCGCCGAGCTGATTGTCGCGCTTCATCCGGATGCGGTAGGAGAAGTCGCCGCGCTCGACCGCGCGGGTGCCTCTCTCGATGCGGTTCACCGCGCG
Source organism: Acidobacteriota bacterium (assembly GCA_030857085.1). Lineage (GTDB taxonomy): Bacteria > Acidobacteriota > Thermoanaerobaculia > Gp7-AA8 > Gp7-AA8 > QHVT01. The sequence goes on from JALYOB010000184.1 coordinate 6,906, forward strand.
GGAGATGGAGAAGATCAACACCGCCGCGAAGGCCGTAGCGACGAAATACGCCAGCATCAGCGACGCGGCGAGGCCGACCAGCACCCAGAAAACGGCCCGCATGATCGAGGAGTTGGTCGCGCCGCCGAGGTAGAACTGCACGAGGTTCGGCAGCGGATTGGAGATGGCGGTGAAGAGACGCCGCTTCGGATTCGGGCGGCCGTCTTCCCAGTTCATCAACCCGCCCTGTTCGGTGATGTCGAACGAGAAAATGCGTCCGAAGCCGACGCCGCGTGCCGTGAAGTCGTCGAAGCCTTCTTTCTCGCGCACCGTGATCGCGGTCCGTTCGCGTTCCGCAATGCGCGTCGCGACGACCATCCGGCTGCGGTCTTCGAACTGGCGCGCCCAGCGATCGTCCATCGGCAGCGACAGCACGACCGTGCGTCCGCCGGGATACTGCCGTGCCGCGACGAGAAGCGGCGTTTCCTCGCGCAGCACGAGACCGCTGTAGCTCGTGGCCCGCAGCCATCCGGGGAGTTGGCGCCCGGTTGCGTCCGCGGTGTCATACACCTCGATCCCGTCGACGCGCGGCCGCGTGCCCTGCGACGCGTATTCGGCATTGAGCGATTCGAGTTGCCCGAGGCTGGCCTGGCGCTCAGCACGGAAGCTGGCCTGCGTGGCCACGGCCGCAATGACGTAGAGAATCGCGGCGAGAAGGACCGCGAAGAGGAAGAAAGGGAGGACGCCGATGAGGACGTAGCTGAGAAGGAGGCGCCGGCCCACCGTCCAGAAGAGTTTGCGCAGCAGCCAGCGGCTGATGACCGCGAAGCCGTAGAGGGTGAGGGCGATGAAGAGGAGCCACGCGCCGAAGGCGATGCCGCCGAGGCCGGGGACGAAGCGATTGACGGAGTCGAGGGCGCTGTCGAGGTAGGTGGTGACGGCGATGACCGCACCGCTGCAGAGCCACAGCAGCAGCGCCGGCGACCAGCGGCGCTGGCGAGTCTCAGGTACGCCGTCCATCGAAGTCATGATGACATACGGGTTACGTTGCGGCGCGCTGCGGGTTGCAGTGGGGAGAACGACGAGAGGCCTCCGGCGGCCGGGGCCGCGGGCCCCGGACCCCGCTTGCAGGCCAAGCCTCCGCGACACAGTCTGTGTT
>JALYOB010000019.1 GCA_030857085.1 Acidobacteriota bacterium
GCACGGCGAAGCTCGAATATCGCGAGGACGGCTCGGTCGTCGCCTCGGCCAAACTGCAGGAGCTGTTCGGTCTCGCCGACACCCCTCGCCTCGGCCCTGACAAAACGCCGGTCACCTTCGCGCTCCTCTCCCCCGCGGGCCGGCCGGTGCAGGTCACGCGCGACCTCCGCTCGTTCTGGAACGGTGCGTATCAGGAAGTGCGGAAGGAGCTCCGCGCGCGCTATCCCAAACACCCCTGGCCCGAGGATCCGTGGACGGCCGAGGCGACGCACAGGACGAAGCGGCGACCGTAGAGGAGAGAGGATCGGACCGGCTGTCCCCGCCTTCATCAGTTCTTGATCTGTCTCGCTTACACTCGACGCATGGTCCGCCCCGGTCGCATCACGTTCCCGCTCGTCGTGTCTCTGCTCCTCGCCGCATTCGGCGTCGCTGCGCAGCAACCGCTTCCGGCGCCGCAGATCACGACGCCCACGAAAGACTTCATCACCAGCGCGAATACGCTCGACGTGCGCGGCACCGCCCCCGCGTCCGCAAAAGTGCAGCTGGAGTGGCCGGGCGGGCAGCAACTCCTCGACGCCGACGCGGCCGGCAACTGGAGCGCGACCATCACTCCATTGCGTGCGGGCGCGATGACGCTCATGGCGCGCACGGTCAGCGGCGCGAACACGAGTGCGTGGACCTACCAGCAAATCAGCATCAATCGCGATGCGAAGGTCACGGTGACCGTGACGCCCGAGACGCTCGTGCGCGGCGGCTCGCTCACCATCCGCGTCGCCGTGACGCCCGTCCATCCCGGCGCGATCGCGAGCGGCAACATCACTCTGAACGCAGGCGACATCACCGGCTGGCTCGTGGCGCCGCTCGAAAGCGACGGCACGTTCACCCGCACGTTCCAGGCGCCGCGGAACTACCTCGCCGATCCGACCCTCGTGAGCGTGCGCTACGACCCGGGCAACCTCAATCAGGCGTTCGGCTCCGCGACGCTGCGCATGCGCCGCTCGCCTTCAGAATTGAGAATCGCCTCGTCGCGCTCCACGACCACGGCCGGAGAGCCGGTCACGTTCACCGCCACGCTCGTCGAGAACGAACCGGACGATCCGATGGGCCTGGGCGAGATCGCCTTCGTCATCGACGGCAAAACGATTCCGGCGACGGGCGGCAAAGCGACCTTGAGCGATCTCGCTGTGGGCTCTCACGAGGTGTACGCGACGTTCAGCGGCGACGGCTACTTCGAACCGCAGCGCAGCGCGGCCGTGACGCACACCGTCACGCCGGCGACGACGGCGACCATGACGCCCGACGGCGCCTGCACCGGACTCGATCGCGTGGTCGTGCAGGTGAACGGCAGCGGCTTCACCAGCGGCATGCGGCTGCTGTGGAATGGCGTCGCCCGACCGTACCAGCTGCTCGATACGGCGCGGCTCACATTCGAGCTCGACGCGCGCGATCTGAGCGTCGCCGGCGATGCCGACGTGACCCTCGAGAGCGCGTCCGGCGCGATCGTGATGCAGCGTCCCTTCAGCGTCGGCCGCGATGACGAGCCGCCGCTCGCGTTCGCTCCTGCACCGATCGCAATCGTCGCAACGCTCGCAGGCGGAGCCACGGCAACGACCTCCGCAACTCTGCGCACCTTCCTCGATGCCGCGGCCGCGCGCGACACGTGCGGCCCTGTCGTTCCGCTGCCCGTGCAGGCCGGCAGTCGCGAGATCACACCCGACACGCTGTTCGCGCCCGGCACGACGCTCGTTCAGTTCTCGTTCAGCGACGCGGCAGGCAATGTCACCACTGTGGCCAGTGCCGTCACGGTGTATGCGCGCGGCGCCTTCGGTCCCGCCGGCTCCGTTCCCGCGCTCGCCGATCTGGAAATGCTGTGGCAACTCCTTCACGGCACCGAGCCGTCGTTCGTCGCGCCGCGCGAAGTCGCGGACGTGAATCGCGACGGCCGGGTCGATGACGCCGACCTCGCCGCGCTCGCGCGTCTCCTCGCGGGCAGCGACGTGTCCACCGCGCGCCGCCGCGCCGCCGCACCGGCCGTCAGCGCCGACACCACGCTCGAAGTCACGGCGGACGCACAGGTCTTCGTCCTGACCATTCCCTTTGACAGCACGCGGCTGCAACTCGTGGGAATCGAGACGCTGAACGGCGCAGTCGTCGCCGTCGGCTCGGTCGCGGAGGCAAATCGCACCGGCGCCATTCGTCTGGCCGGCGTTCGCGGCTCCAGCGCGGCCGTCGCACGATTGGCACTGCGGAAGCGCTAGCGGCACTAGAATCGCGCCCGAAAGGAGAGTCCCTTGTACCGACTCCTCGGCGCCGCGACGATTGTCGCGGCACTCGCGACCAATGCCTTTGCACAACAGCAGCAGCCAGCCTGGATGAACGAATCGATCAAAATGCTCGAAACCGAGCTCGTAACCAAATACGGCGAAGCGCAGCACGCGCGCCTCGTGCGCGGGCTGCATCAGGTCTCCGAATTCTGGCGCGACGAAGATGGCGATCGCGCTGCGTTCGAAGGACTGATCCGGACGCACTTCGCAGGCGACCAGCAATCGCTCGACGCATTGTTCGATCGCATGCAGTTCGTGCTCGAGTCGATCAACGGCCACATGACCGAAATCGGACGCGACCTCAAGTGGCAGTCCGATCTCGACATCGGACCGGTCATGCCGTTCGACGAAATCCTCGCCGGCTATGAACCGTCCGCGCACATCAGCGACGACTTTTTCGCCAACAAAATGGCCTTCGTCGTCCTTCTGAACTTCCCCATCACTACGCTCGAACAGCGCCTGAGCGAAGGGGAAAAATGGTCGCGGCGTCAGTGGGCGGAAGCGGCGTTAGGACTCTATTTCTCCAAGCGCATCCCTTCGTCCGTCAATCTGGAAATCGGCAAGGCGTCCGGCGAGGCCTCGCAATACGTCGCGACCTACAACGTCTGGATGCATCACCTCGTCGACGACAAGGGCAAGCGCCTTTTCCCGGCGGGCATGCGCCTGCTCGAACACTGGAACCTGCGCGACGAGATCAAAGCCAATTACAGCCTCGATCCAAAGGAAGGATTGCCGAAGCAGCGGATGATCCAGCGCGTCATGGAGCGCATTGTCGATCAGTCGATTCCTGAGGCGGTGGTCGACAATCCGCATCTCGACTGGAATCCGGTCACCAATGAGGTGAAAGCGGCCGCGGTGGATGACTCTGAAGGTCAGGGACGTCCCGCCCCCGCGACCATTTCGGCGAAACGCGAGCCGGATACGCGTTACGCGAAAATCCTGCAGACCTTCCGCGCGTCGAAGCTCGCCGATCCGTACTCGCCCACCGCGCCGACGCACATTCAGCGCTCCTTCGAAGAAGGGCGCCAGATGCTCGAGTCGCGCGTCGACGCGATGCTCAAGGAAGTCCTGTCGTCGCCGCTCGTTCCCCGTGTCGCAAAGCTCATTGAAAAGCGCCTCGGCCGCAAGCTCGAGCCGTTCGACGTCTGGTACAACGGCTTCCGTGCGCGCGGCACGTACACGGAGGCGGAGCTCGACGCCATTACGCGCAAGCGCTACCCGACCGCCGCCGCTTACAAAGCGGACATGGCGAATCTCCTCGAGAAACTCGGCTTCTCGCGGGAACGCGCCGAATACCTCGCCCGCAATATCGAAGTCGATCCGGCGCGCGGCTCCGGTCACGCGTTGGGCTCCGGCCGCCGCGGCGACAATCCGCATCTGCGCACGCGCGTCGGCAAGGAAGGGATGGATTACAAGGGCTTCAATATCGCGGTCCATGAGATGGGCCACAATGTGGAGCAGGTGTTCTCGCTCAAGAACATTGACTATTACACGCTGCAGGGCGTTCCCAATACCGCCTTCACCGAAGCCCTCGCCTTCGTCTTCCAGAACAAAGACCTCGAGCTCCTCGGCCTCTCCAGTCCCACTCCGGAATCACGCGCATTACAGACGCTCAATGACTTCTGGGGAACGTACGAGATTGCCGGCGTGGCGCTCGTCGACACTGCAATGTGGCACTGGATGTACGACCATCCCGACGCGACGCCGGAACAATTGAAGAACGCGGTCGTGCAGATCTCCAAAGACGTCTGGAACCGCTATTACGCACCGGTCTTCAACAAGCGCGACGTGGTGCTGTTAGGCGTCTACGCGCACATGGTCAACAACTTCCTCTATCTGCCGAATTATCCGATCGGCCACCTGATCGCCTTCCAGATCGAGGAGCAGATCGCAAAGAACGGCAACCTCGGCGCCGAGTTCGAGCGCATGGCCCGCTATGGGAGCCTGCCGCCGGACATGTGGATGAAGAACGCCACCAGGGCGCCGGTCGGCGCCGCCGCGCTGCTGCACGCAACGGAGCGGGCATTGACGGTGGTGAAGTAATACACCTGAAGGTGTCACAATCTGCGAATTGTGACACCTTTAAGATCCATAGGTAGGGAACTGCAGCTTATCTTCCTCTCCTGAGGTATGGATCGAACCCTCCGCCTCGTTTTGCTCTTCCTCGCCGTCGCCTGTCTGACAACTGCAGCGTCCGCCGCCGATGACATCCGCCGGCACCCGAATCCAATCGCCGGCTCCTACGTCGTATCCGTCGAGCGCACCGTGCCCGCGGCGATCGTCGCTCGTGATTCGACCGCGCGGTTCGGCATCAAAGTCCGCGACGTTTACGACAAGGTCCTGAACGGCTTCTCCGTCACGATGACTGAAGCACAGGCGCGCGCGCTGCTGCGTTCGGAACACATCGTGAGCATCGATGAAGACGCGCGACCGGCGCCACCTCCCGCAACACAGTCGCCGACGCCGTCATGGGGGATGGACCGCATCGATCAGCGCGATCTCCCGCTGAACAGCAGCTATGCGTACTCCTACACCGGTGCCGGCGTGACGGCGTACGTGATCGACACGGGCGTCAACCCGATATCCGATATCGCCCCGCGTCTGACGCGGTCGATCAACTTCTGGACGAACAGTGGCTATCGCGATCCGGCGAACACGGGCGATTGTCACAATCACGGCACACTGGTTGCCACGACGCTCGGAGGCACGGTCTATGGAGTGGCCAAGAACGTGAACCTGGTGAGCGTACGGGCACACGGCTGCGATGAAACCGGCAGTCAGGTCAGCGACTACGTTGCGGCAGTGAATTGGGTAGCGAGCGATCACCTCGCACTTGGCGGCAATGCGGTCGTAAACATGAGCCTCATTGCAGCCGGAATCTACGAGCCACTCGACAGGGCGGTGATCGACGCCATCGGCACCGGCGTCACCTTTGTCGTCGCGGCGGGAAACAGCGGGACGAGCAGCGATCCGCGGACACCAGCCGGTGCGTGCAACAATTCCCCCGCAAGGCTTGGCAGTCCCTCGTCGTGGCCAGACAATCCGAACTCGTACAGCACGATCACCGTCGGCGCTTCGGCGCCCAATGACAGCGTTCCATCCTTTTCGAACTGGGGATCGTGCGTGGACATTCATGCACCCGGCGCGAGCGTCACGACGCTCGCGAACGACGGAACACAGACCACGGCCGCCGGCACGTCCATCGCCGCTCCGCATGTCGCCGGCGTGGCGGCGATGCATCTCGAACGGTACGGGAGCGGGTCAGCCAGCATGATCGAAGGTGTCATCAAGGACAACGGCACTCCTACGCATCTCACCAACGTCATCAACGGCTCGCCGAATCTCTTGCTGTACTCCGGAATCCAGAAACGCCGCGCGTGCTGCGGATGAATGACCCTATGAAAACCCTCTCGTTGCTTTTCTCCCTGCTTCTGGCGCCCACAGTGGCCGCGCAATCGAACCCCGCTTACGAACGCATTCTGCTTCCGCTTGTGTCGCGCGACGTGCCCGGCGTTGGCGACAGCGTCTGGACGACCGAAATTTGGGCGATGCATGAAGATCCGTCAGTCGTCATCATCGGGCGGAATACCGACCCGCCGTGTCCCGAATGCATCCCGCTGCCAATGCCGCCGCCGGCGGACGGAATCCTGTACCGGTTCGGCGCTTACACAACCTCTGCAGGCGAAACGCCTGGGCAGTACGTTTACGTGCTGCGCGATCGTGCGGAACGCGCCCATTTCTCGCTGCGCGTGCGCGACACGAGCCACAATGCTTCGAGCGCCGGGGTGGAAGTTCCGGCCGCGCGGGAAAACGACTTTTCCTCCCGCCCTTTGCACTTTCTCAATGTGCCGCAGGAGCCCGGCCGCTACCGCAGCACGCTGCGCATCTACAGTGCCGACCCGGATCAACTCGCGTCGGCCGAAGTGCTGCTCTGGGCGCCGTTCGACAATCGTGCACCGCGTATCACATTGACGGTCGCCCTCACAGCCGTTCAGAAGCTCATCACGCGCAACAACGCAACCTTTGCGCTCCGCCCCCCCGTCGCCGAGATTGCTCTGCCGATTGTGCCGACCAACGACAAGCGCTTTCGCATTGAAGTGCGGCCGATTGGATCGACTACGCGACTGTGGGGCTTTGTCAGCGTAACCGACAATGAAACGCAGCAGGTCACGATCATCCCGCCACAATAGAAAAAGGGCCGCGCATCGCGCGGCCCTTTTCCACATCTTCGTAATGCCGAATTACTTGGCGGCGGCGGGCGCCGCTTTCGCGTCCATCTCCAGGTCGATCGTCACCTTCACGTCGTCGCCGAGAAGGAAGCCGCCTTCGTCGAGGGTCTTGTTCCAGGTGATGCCGTAGTCCTTGCGGCTGATCGTCGTCTCGATCTCGAAGCCGGCCTTGGCGCCGCGCGCCGTTTTGGCGAAGCCGAGGAAGGAGACCGGGAGGGTGACACGCCTGGTGACGCCGTGCATCGTGAGGTCGCCCGTCACCGCGTACTCAGTCGACGACTTTGCAGTGATCGAGGTGCTCTTGAAGCTGATGGCCGGGTATTTGGCGACGTCGAAGAAATCGGCGCCGCGGAGATGCTCGTCGCGATTGCTGTTGCCGGTGTCGATGCTCGCCGCCTGAATCGTGAACTCGACGTTCGACTTTGCCGGATTCGCGCGATCGATGTTCACATTGCCGGTGAAGTCGCGGAACTGACCATTCACGTTCGACATCATGTGGCGAACTTTGAACGTGGCGGTCGAATGCGCCTTGTCGACCGTGAACGTCTCCGGCGCGTTCTGCGCGAAGAGCGGCATGGCGACTGCGGCGGCCAATACGAGGGAACGGGTAAATTTCAAACCAAAGCCTCCTGTGAGTTGTGCGTCCGGCGCGCATCGAGCGCGTCGTGCAATCCATTGCGTGTGCGGTCGAGAAGTGTGACGAGTTGCTGCAACTGCCGCGGCGACAATGCCGCGAGCGCGAGCTCCTCCGCGATCCGGACCGGTTCGTCCAGCCGCGCGAGAAGCGCCGTGCCTTCCTTGGTAATGCGACAGAACACCTGCCGCCGATCGGTCGGGCAGCGCTCGCGCAGCACGAGTCGCTTGAGCTCGAGACGATCGATGAGCCGCGTGATGCCCGGCGTCTGTTCCACCATCCGCTGCGCGATCTCCAGCGTCGGCAATCCTTCCGTCCCCGCGCCGCGGAGGATGCGGAGAACGTTGTACTGCTGCGGCGTGATCCCCTGCGGCTCGACGACGTCCGCAATCGAACGGCGCACGAGATCCGAGGTCCGCAGCAGAGAAACCGCCGCCTCCTGAGCCGCCGAAACAAACGGCTTGTTCTGTTTGAGCTCGCGCTGGAGAGTCATGCCTGATGAGGACAGTGTACGGGTGAATGATTGATCGGTCAAGTAATGCTATCGGTGCATTCGCTGGTTCCTGTGTCATCCCGAGCGAAGTCGAGGGATCCCCTTCCGGTTGGTACTGCGCGCGTCGTAGGCGGGGGATTCCTCGACCGTCTTCGCGGCTCGGAATGACACCGGGGGCGGGTGTCATCCTGAGCGAAGCGAAGGACCTTCTCTGTGGCACGCTGGAAGGTCCTTCGGCGTCTTCGCGCCTCAGGATGACACACCCACCTCCTACGCCGCCGGCGCGAGCGCAGCGAGCGCCGCCTCGCGCAGCGTGGCCGGATCGACCGGCTTGGTCACGAACCCCTGAAACCCGCCCTCCAGCGCGCGCTGCCGATCCTGGGGCATCGCGAAGGCGGTCAGCGCCACCACCGGCACGTTGCGCACGCGCTCGATCTCCGAGCCGCGGATCCAGTGCAGCAGGTCGAAGCCATCCGCGGCGGGCATGGCGAGATCCGTCAGAACGAGATCGGCGGGCCAGTCATGAAGGAGGCCGAGCGCCGCACGTGCGCTCGCGGCCACGCGCACCTCCGCACCCGTCGCGCGGAACACCGTCGAGACGTAATTGCGCACTTCCGTGTCGTCGTCGACCACCAGCACCCGCACGCCGCGCAGCGCATCGCCATCCTGCGGCACCGCGGCTTCGACCACCGGCGTCGCGCGCGTCCGCAACAGAGGCAGGCGCACGCGGAACGTCGATCCCCGTCCGCTCCCCTTGCTCTCCGCCGAGATCGTCCCGCCGTGCAGTTCGACGAGATGCCGCACGATCGCCAGCCCGAGGCCGAGCCCCATGTGCGGACGCGTAGTCGAACTGTCGGCCTGACGGAAACGCTCGAAGATGTACGGCATGAAGTCGGGATCGATCCCCTGACCCGTGTCGCGCACTTCGATCATGGCGACATCCTGCTCATCTTTCAGCGTCACGAACACCGACCCTCCCGCGGGCGTGAACTTCACCGCATTCGCGATCAGATTCCAGGTGATCTGCTGCAGCCGGCGCGCATCGCCGTTGATGTGCACGTCGCTCGCGAGATCCGCCTCCAGCGCTACCCGCTTGTTCTCCGCTGCGGCGCGCACCGTGTCGATTGCGGCTGCGACGACCGGCGCGAGCTCGACCGGCTCGGTCTCGATCTGCATCTTCCCCGCGGTGATGCGCGAGACGTCGAGCAGATCGTCGATGAGCTGCGCCTGCACCTGCGCGCTCTTGCGAATCGCATCGATCGACATCGCAAGCGTCTCGCGATCCACATTCTCCTCGGTCAGCATCTGCGACCACCCCATGATCGCGGTCATCGGCGTGCGCAGCTCGTGCGAGAGCGTCGCGAGAAACTCGTCTTTGGCCGTATTGGCGCGCTGCAGCGCGACCTGCGACTCGCGCAATCGCTCAGCCGTCTGCTCCGCCTCGTCACGCGCACGCATCTGCACACGCAGCAGCAGGAAAAGCAGCGATCCGACGAGCAGCCCGCCCGCCGCCGTTCCCGCTGCCGATAACGCGGCGACGCCGAAGCCGGCGCGGCGGGAAGACCAGTGAATCGTCCAGCGGCGCCCGCTCACGTTGAGCCGCCGCGTCTCGGTGAACCGCGGACGATCCGGCAGATCGGGCGTCGCATACACGAGCGTCTGCTCGTCGTAGATGCGGAAGCCGACTTCCGGCCGCTCGACGCGCCCGAACACACCGGCAAGCAGGTCATGGACGCGGAACGGCGCGTAGATGAATCCGACCAACGCGTCGCGCCGCTCCTGCACGGTCGGAGGCGTCGTGCCGGTCGCGTAAATCGGCGTATAGAGAAGAAAGCCCGCCTGCTTTTCTTCCCCCTCTTCCTGCACCAGCGTCACCGGCGCCGAGGCGGCCGGACGTCCGGTGTCGCACGCGCGCAGCATCGCTTCGCTGCGCTCGGGATTGGTCGACATGTCGAAGCCCATCGCGCGGCGATTGCGGCGATCCTGCGGCTCGAGCAGCACGATCGTCGTGACGGTTTTCGACTGCGAGCGTGGCCATACGCGGAACGATGGATAGCCGCCCCTGCGCATCTCCGCCTCGAGCTCCGGCACCGCGTCCGACGAGAGGCGCAACGTCACGCCGAGCCCCTGAATCCCGGGATAGCGCCCCTGCACGTTGAGGCTGCGGATGTACGCGCGCAGCAGATCGCGCGGCAGCGTCGGATCGGCAACCACGAGGCCGCGCGTGCCGGTGAGCACATTGATGTACGTGTCGAGCCGCGAGGCGATCGCATCGCTCGTCGTCTGCACCGCGTTCGCGAAGCGCGCCTGGTCGGCCGCGCGGGTCGTGTTCCAGACGTACGCCGTCGCGGCGAGCGTCAACACCACGAACACGCCGAACACGAACCACGGCAAAACACGATCGCCCGAGCTACGGACGTCCATCGCGGCGGAGTATGTCACGAGCGCGCGGCGTGCAATCCCGCGAGGCGTCCGCTCGCCCATGCCCACTGAAAGTTGTAGCCGCCGATGCGTCCGTCGACGTCGAGAATCTCGCCGCACAGATACAACCCGTCACACTTCCGTGAGGCCATCGTGGCGAGGTCGATCTCATTCAGCGGCACGCCGCCGGCGGTGACTTCCGCGTAATCGAAGCCGCGATCGCGCACGACCGGAATCACGCTCTCGACGAGCGCGCGCACGATCCGCCGGCGCTCCTCTTTGGTCAGCTTGCCAAGGGGTGCCGCCTCGCCGGTGATTGCATTCAGCAACCGCTCCGGAATGCGTCCGCGCAGCACGCTCGCAATCGTCGCCCGCGGATTGCGCTGCGCCTCTGCTACCAGAGCAGCATCGAGCGACTCGAACGTCTCGCCGGGAAGGAAGTTCGCGACGAGCGCGCCGCCGTTCGACGCGATCCAATGCCGCGAGACGTCGAGCACCACCGGCCCGCTGAGTCCAAAGTGGGTGAAGAGCATCGACCCGCGATGCCGCACCAGCACTTTGTTCGACGTCGCGCGCACTGCCAGCTCCGCCTCCACGCTCGTGCCGCTGAGCGACGTCGTCCAGTGATCGCTCTCGACGATCAAAGGCACGAGCGCAGGAAAGACGCCGGACACCGTGTGCCCGAGCTCGCGCGCAAGCGCGTACCCCTGACCATCGCTGCCGGTCTTCGGAACGCTGCGTCCGCCGGTGGCGAGAATGATGCGCCGCGCATGGACGGTGGTGCCGTCGCTGAGAGCCAAGGTGAAGGGAGCGACGAGTACCTCGGTACCTCGGAGTACCTCGGAGGATAGGGACGCTTCGCCGAGGTACTCCGAGGTACTCCGTGGTTCCCGAGGTACTTCTTCGCCGCGCGAAACCCCACACCCCACCACCCGCGTCCGCATCCGCAACTCCACGCCCTCGCATTCGCGCAGCAGCGCATCGACGACCGAACGCGCGCGATCGGTGGTCGGAAAAAGCTTCCCGGTTTCTTCGCGTTTGAGCGCCACGCCCATCGACGCGAACCACTCCGTCGTCTCGGCGACCGGGAACGTCCGCAGCACTTTTGCGATCGCGTTCCGGTTGCCGTTGAAGTCGTCCGCGGTCACGACGTCGTGCGTCACATTGCAGCGGCCGCCGCCGGAAATGAGGATTTTCGCGCCGATCTTCGGCGCGGCGTCGAACGCCACGATCCGCGCGCCCGGTGCACTTTTCTGCGCAAAGATCGCGGCGGTCAGTCCGGCCGCACCCGCGCCGATGATGGCCACGTCGTACATGCGTTGCAGGCTTATCGCGCGAATGTGACGCCGCCGCAACTCGCAACGCACGACTCGCTAAGCTATTCTTCCGTCCCCAATGACCCGGATTCTTGCCCTCGTCCTCGCACTCTGCACGACCTTTTCCGCTTTCGCACGCGACGCCGCGCAACTGCAGCTCGCGCTGCGCAAGCTCGGCAACGTCGGCGGCGCGCTCTACATCGCCGCGCATCCCGATGACGAAAACACGGCCATGCTCGCGTGGCTGGCCAACGAGCGGCTCTATCGCACCGCGTACCTCTCGCTCACGCGCGGCGACGGCGGACAGAACCTGATCGGCGAAGAAAAAGGCGCCATTCTCGGCGTGATCCGCACGCAGGAACTGCTCGCCGCACGCCGCATTGACGGCGCGGAGCAGATGTTCACGCGCGCGATCGATTTCGGCTATTCGAAGTCGCCCGAGGAGACGCTGCGGATCTGGGGACGTGACGAGGTGCTGGCGGACGTCGTCTGGGCCATTCGCAAATTTCAGCCGGACGTCATCATTACGCGCTTCCCCGTCACCGGCGAAGGGGGTCACGGACAGCACACCGCCTCGGCGATCCTGGCGGAAGAGGCGTTTGTTGCCGCCGGCGATCCGGCGCGATTTCCGGAACAGCTCAAGTACGTCGCGCCATGGAAAGCGAAGCGCATTTTCTGGAATCGCTTTTCATGGCAGACGGTCAAGCCCGACGATCCTTCCGTCGCCAAATCGCTCCGCATTGACCTCGGCACCTACAATACCCTCCTCGGCCGCGCGTACACCGAAATCGCCGCCGAGTCGCGCAGCCAGCACAAGAGCCAGGGATTCGGCTCGGCCGAGCGCCGCGGCAGCGTGATCAACTATTACGACCTGCGCAATGGCGATCCCGCGCAGACCGATTTGTTCGAAGGTGTGGAAACGCGCTGGTCGCGTTATGCAGGAGGCGAGAAAATCGCCGGACTTCTGCAGCGCGCTGCCGAGACGTTCGATCCGAAAAATCCCGCCGCGTCTGTGCCACTACTGCTGCAGGCCAATGCCGCGCTCGAACAATTGCGCGCGAACGCGGCATGGTCGGACGTCAGCCGCCCCTGGCTCGAATCGAAACGCACCGAATTGCTCAATGCCATTCGCGATTGTGCGGGCATTGCCATTGACGTTTCGGCCGCCGACTCCGCCGTCATTGCAGGCGGCGAAATCCCGGTCAGTGTGACCGTCGTCAATCGCTCCGATTATCCGTTCCGCCTCTCCATGGTCGCCTCGCTCTATGCACAGCCGAGCAAGGCGCCGGGGACGAAGCTCGAAAACAACAAGCCGGTCAAGACCGACCTCACGCTGCGTCTTCCGCAGAATTACGCGCTCTCGCAGCCGTACTGGCTGCGCCGCTCGCCTTCGCACGGCCTCTATGCCGTCGACGGGCAGCGGCTCGTGGGACAGCCGCAGAACGATCCTGCCCTTCCCATCAATGTCACCATTGACGATCCGGAGATGAACACGCTCATCTTCACAGTGCCGGCCGTTTTCCGACGCACCGATCCGGTGCGCGGCGAGCAGGTGCGCGAAGTGTCGGTCGTGCCGCCGGTGACGGCGAATCTCGGATCGGGCGTTTATCTCTTTCCTGATTCGAAACCGCGTCCGGTGACGATCGTGCTGCGCAGTTTCGGTGCGACCGACGGAGATGCGCGACTGGTTCTGCCGTCCGGCTGGAAAGCGGAGCCGGCCACGCAGCCGGTGAAATTCAGCGGCAAAGGGGACGAAGAGCGGGTCGTGTTCAATGTCACGCCGCCCGCCGGTGCGTCGTCGACGCAGCTCAATGTGGAAGTGAGCGGACGCGTGGCCGCGGCATTGACGGAAATCGAATACGAGCACATTCCGGCGCAGCGCCTCTTCAATGACATCGGTGCGAAACTCGTTCGCGCGGACATCAAGCGCAATGGCAACCGGCTCGGCTACATCATGGGCTCGGGCGACGAAGTGCCGAGCGTCCTGCGCCAGGTCGGCTATGAAGTCACGCTACTGAGCGACGCCGATCTCGATCGCGGCGACTTTTCGATGTATGACGCCGTCATCGCAGGCGTGCGTGCGTACAACACGCGCAAACGGCTGCGTGAAGCGCACGAGAAGCTGATGCAGTACGTCGAGAACGGCGGGACGTATGTCGTGCAATACAACACCGCCAATGGGGCCGACGATCTGGTCGTCGCCGCGCCGGGACCGTATCCGTTCAAGCTCTCGCGCGATCGCGTGACCGTCGAAGAAGCACCGGTCAAGTTCCTCGATTCAAACAGCCCCCTGCTCAATACGCCGAACAAAATCACCGCGGCCGACTTCAATGACTGGGTGCAGGAGCGCGGTCTGTACTTTGCCACGGAGTGGGACCCGCGCTATACGACCCTCCTTTCGACCGCCGATCCGGGAGAAACCGAGAAGCCGGGCGGACAGCTCGTCGCGCGGCACGGCAAGGGGATGTTCGTCTACACCGGCTACGCGTGGTGGCGGCAATTGCCGGCCGGCGTGCCGGGGGCGATCCGCGCTTTTGTGAATTTGGTGTCGGCGAAGTAACGCCGCCGACACCGCGCGATCGAGGTTCGAGTGAACAATGACGGCGTGAACGAAACACTCGAACCGCGGGCCGAGGAGCGCGAGACGCGCTGGCCGCGACTGTATGCCGCGGTGCTGGCCGCGCTCGCGGTGGAAGTGATCCTTTTCCACCTGCTCACGAGGTCGTTCGGTTGAGCAGCCTCGATTGGGTGGTGCTCGCCGCCACGCTCGCGGCGATCGTGCTGTACGGCATCTGGAAAGGGCGGCGGCAACAGCGGCTCGCGCAATACCTGCTGGCCGACCGGCAGATGCAGTGGTACACGGTCGCACTGTCGGTCATGGCCACGCAGGCCAGTGCAATTACGTTCTTATCGACGCCCGGCCAGGCCTACTCCGACGGCATGCGCTTCGTGCAGTTCTACCTCGGCCTCCCGGTCGCAATGGTCATCCTCTCCATTACGGCCATTCCGATTTATCACCGGCTGAAGGTTTTCACCGCGTACGAATATCTCGAGACGCGTTTCGACGTGCGCGTCCGCACCGTCACTGCGATTCTCTTTCTCCTGCAACGCGGCCTCGGCACCGCGATGACGCTCTATGCGCCGGCACTCATCATGTCGCTCGTCCTCGGGTGGAACATTCACCTGACCACATTCGCCATCGGCGCGCTGGTGATTCTCTATACCGCCACCGGAGGAACGAAGGCGGTCAGCTGGACGCAGACGCATCAATTGACGATCTCGTTGAGCGGCATGGCTGTGGCGATGATCATCGCCATCCGCTCGCTGCCACAGAAGGTCGGCTTTCTCGATGCCGTGCGCGTGGCCGGTCACATGGGCCGCATCAATGTGATCGACTTTCGCTTCGACGTCACGACACCTTACAACTTCTGGTCGGGATTGTTCGGCGGCCTCATGGTCGCCCTCGCCTATTTCGGCACCGACCAGTCGCAGGTGCAGCGCTACCTCACCGGTGAGACGATCAAGCAAAGCCGCCTCGGATTGCTCTTCAATGGCCTGGTCAAAGTGCCGATGCAGTTCTTCATCCTCTTCGTCGGCGCGATGGTGTTCGTCTTCTATCAATTCGTCGCGCCGCCATTGACGTTCAATCGCGTGCAGGCCGAAAACGTCCGCGGCAGCGCGTACAGTGCGCAATTCGCACGACTGGAGCAGACGCACGCACAGACGTTCGCCGCCAAGCGCGCGGCCGCATTACAGCTCGTCGACGCACTGGACGCGAACGATCGCACTTCCGTTGCAGAAACTACCGATCGCCTGCACGCATTACAGAAGCAGGACTCCGCCACCCGCAAAGCCGCATCCGCATTGATCCGCCAGAACAATCCGAAAGCGGACGCCGCGGATACGGACTACGTCTTCCTCACCTTCGTCATGCAGAACCTGCCGCGCGGCGTGGTCGGATTGCTGCTCGCCTCGATCTTCTGTGCGGCGATGTCAGCAACCGCGTCGGGCCTCAATTCATTGGCCTCAACAAGCGTGATCGACGTCTGGAAACGTTTACTGTGGAAAGGCCGCAGCGATCATCAATACGTGGTGATCTCGAAGGTTATGACGGTGTTCTGGGGTCTCTTCTGCATCACCTTCGCCCTCTACGCAAACCGCCTCGGATCGCTGATCGAGGCGGTCAATAAGGTGGGCTCGTATTTCTACGGCACCATGCTGGCCATTTTCCTCGTGGCGTTTTATGTGAAACGCGTGCGCGGCACGGCCATGCTCTGGGGCGCCCTCATCGCCGAAACCGCGGTCGTCCTCTGCGCCATGTACACGACCATGGCCTGGCTCTGGTGGAACGTGGTCGGCTGTGTGGTGGGGGTGGTGGCGGCGATTGTGGTGCAGGGGATGATGCGGGAACGGGCTGCAGCCGTGTCGTCCTGAGCGTAGCTGTCATTCCGAGCCGCGAAGACGGTCGAGGAATCCCCTGCCTGGGACCGCGCAGTGGCCTGTCGGAAGGGGATCCCTCGACTTCGCTCGGGATGACACGGAGGGAGTTGCTTACTTCTTCCAGTTATCCACGTTTCTCCGCATCTCGGCCGCGAAATCGGCCTGTGCGGGCGTGGCGGCGGCGATGGCGCGTTCGCCGAAGCGGACGGCGTCGGCCTTGTTGCCGGCGCGCTCGTACATGCGGGCGCGAAGGTAGAGGTTGGCGGCGTTCTCGTTGATCTTGAGCGACTGGTCGATCCACGAGGTCATCTCCTCGTTCGTCGCGGCGCCCGGGGTGTCGAATGCGAAGCTCGCGGCCATGTACGGCGTGCGCCAGTCGGGCTTCATGGCATTGCGCAGCTGCGTGATCGTGCGCTGCGTCGACTTGGTGTCGACCGTGAACGGCACCGCGACATTTTCCCAGCGGATCATGACCGTGGCCGTGTCGGTCGAAACCTGTGGCACGTCGAACGTCAGCCACTCGCGATATTCACCTTTCTGCGGCGTGGCAGTGACGCGCAGAACGTCTTTGGTCTGATCGTAGCTGTAGCTGCCCCACTGATCGGCGACGCTGTTGAAGATGATCGTCCACTGATTCGCACCCGGAATGGTGTGCAGGCTGTACGTTCCCTTCGGCAGGTTCTGGCCGTTGATGGTCACGTCGTCGGTGAATGCGATCGTGGTCGCCTCATTGGCACCCGTACGCCACACCTTGTCGAACGGAACGAGCGTCCCCCACACCTGACGTCCTTTGACGCCCGGGCGGCTGTACTTGATGGTCATGTCGGTGAGGCCGATGGTCTGCATCAGCGTCGACGACGGGCTGGGACGGGGCGTGCGCACCTGCGCAAACGCGCTCGTTGCGAGAGTGAGCGCGAGAAGTGTGATGATGGTTTTCCGCATTGAATGAATCCTCCTTTGAGCGGGCGGATGCTAGCAGAAGGCGTTATAGGTCGGAGTACCTCGGCTTGGTGTCATCCCGAGCGAAGTCGAGGGATCCCCTGCCTACGGCCACTGCACGTCCAGTCGGCAGGGGATCCCTCGAC
>JALYOB010000001.1 GCA_030857085.1 Acidobacteriota bacterium
CATAAGGGAACTTGATGTGCTGGATGTGCTTGCCCTGGTTGTTCGAATAGACGAAGGGATCGAAGTCCACCTGGATGAAGCGCCCGAAGTCATCCCGGATCAGGTAGGTGACCTTCTTATCGGGCGAGATCGTGAGGTCCGGCCCGACCCCGTTCGCGAGATCGAATTCGATCCCGGCGACCGGCTTGTCGAAATCGATTCTCATGGAACGGTCGTAGAAGAACGTCCCGCCGCCCCAGGCATGCGGCGCCGACGTCCAGAAGCAGGCGCCGGTGCCCCATTTCGTGTCATTCGTGATGCCGGTCACTTTGCCGCCCTGAAAATTGGCGAGGCCGATTTTCGCGGGGAACGGCTCGTTCGGAATGTGCAACGGCACTTCGTCGAACGTGACCTTGGTGTGGCCGTATGCGGCCGGGACGATGAGGAGCAGCAGCGGAAGAAAAAATGGACGCAGGAGTCTCACAAGAGGCCTCTTTTCACGAAACGTTCAATGGGAGCGGCGCGATTCGGCTCAGGGCGCCTTCGCAATGGAGATCGACACGACGCTGCCGGGCGCGCTGCGCACGTCGAACAGGATCGTGTTGGACTCGCCGAGCGTCACATACGCGCTCAGCAGACGGTCGCGTTTCTTGAACGCGGATTCTGCGAACACCGTTGTGTCATTGATGAGTAGTTCCGCGCTGGTGGCGCGGTTGTCGCCGAGGCGGTCGCCATTGACCACGCGGACGAGATAGCGGCCCGGCTTTGCAGTGAAGCGGGCATCGATCGAATTCGCCTCGCCCTGATCGCGCACCAGACGCTGTTGAAAGACGACGTCGCTCTCCTGCACGAATTTCCCGCCATTGAAGCGATAAACGACATCGACGGGTGTCGAGCCGGGATCGGTATGGCGGACCAGGAGCTCGACCCGGCCGTCGCCATCGAGGTCGGCCAGGCGTGTGGAACTGATCAGTGTTTCCGTGCGGCCGAGCGCGGTGACGGTAGTGGGGGAGATGATGCGAAGCGTCTGTCCGGTCCAGTCGAGCACATAGTCTTCAGTGCTCCGGTCGCCGCGGAGGCGGAGCATGAATTCGGGCGCTGCATCGCCGTCGACTTCACAGCGTTCGATCGTCGCGCGCGCCGGGCCGAGGGTGGGGAGCTCCGGATCGGCGACCACGATGGCATTTCCGTTCTGCACCTGCAGGACGCGCACGAGATCGTGGAGGCCGTTCGAATAAGCGACGACGAGGAAATCTTCGCTGCCGGTGCCGCTCAGGTCCGCGCGCGTCAGATCCCACGATTGCAGCAGCTCTTCAGGATTGTCGATTTCCTGCACGAGGCCGGGTGGATAAAAGCGCGCTGCGAGAGCGTCGTCGGCCGCGGAAGCGGCTTGTGTGCGCGCTGCCGCAAACGTGAGAGCGGTCACGGCGGCGAGCTGTAAGAAGCTACGGGACATGCTGGTCCTCCAGACCGTCAGCGACCAGCGAGGCGCGTCGCGAGACACACCTCGGCGCAGCTTCGCCGCCGGAGTGATTGAAGTTGTTTATGGGAAACGGACGGCGCGCACTCTGCCATGGACGTGGCGATCCGTCAAGGCGTATGTAAACACCTGTGGCGTTTCCGTCGCTCCTTCTATGCGTCCAGTGGCGACGTGCGAACCACGTCAGCCGCTGGCGAACGCGGCGCCGCGGGCGTGATCACCGCCGGCACGTCAGCACCTCGTCGTCGACCACGGAACGTCCCCGTCTATATCCGCGACATGGCCGGTACACCTCGGCAAGGACCGCGATCTTTCATCGCGCATTCAGTCGTTCAGCAACAAAGTGAGCTACTCGCCGGCATCCGCGGTTTCGGCCGTGACGTTCTCGCGTGCCGGCGTGACGGCGAACCTCAGTCGGACATCCGAGTTCGCTCCAAAGTCGCCGGGCTCCGCGTCGTTGCTCACCGTCTGTAGTCCGAAGCGGGACGGCGTACACGATCTCCTGGCCCGCCGTGACCAACGCGAGGCGACTACGTGATCGCGATGTCGGCCGAGACGCGCGGCGTCGCCACGATCGGAGTGCCAGGGAAGCGCTCAACCAGCACGTCGAGGCCGAGGAGATGATCGCCGTGTGCGTGGGTGATGAAGATCAAGGTGAGGTGCTTGTTCGAGCGCGCGATCCAGCTTGCGAGCCGCCCGCCTCGCGACGAGTCTGCACCGCATCGACGAGGATCGCGTCACGTTTGCCCGCGACCAGGGACGCGTTCGCCAGGCCGGCCGCCTCGCTGGAGGTGAACGTGGTCACGGTGAGTGGTGCGTCGGCCGGAGTCGTTGGCGTGCCGCCCTGCAATGAAGCGCGAACGCGAGCGCCGCGATCGTAGTAGCGGCAGAGAAGGACATCCATCCATTTTGCGCCAGATGCACGCGAGGCGTGACATCGCAATGGCGCGAACCATTGGCAGCGTGGTCCGCTGGGCGTGGGACGTGTTTCTGACCGTGACCGCGCGGCGCACTGATGCGTCGCTGCGGGCAATCACGTTTAAGCCGATTGCTTCTCACAGGAACGCGATCACGGATCGCGTTTTTTTCGGCGCTCGGGACAGTGAATCCGGCCGTGCGTCGCATGAGTCTCGCCCTGAGGACAGCGAGTCCGACCGAGCGGCGCGATCACGATCGGAATGGCGAGGAGCGTGGCGAGAAGGACGCCCACGGCCGCCAGCACATGCCGCCCCGCCCGCAAGGTCGGCAGACTCTCTCTCTCTCTGATGGCGGAACTCCACCCCCCCCAAGCCCACCAGCGAGCCGAGTGCGACGAGTGCCAGCAGGGGAATGGTCATGCACGGATTATTACGAAACGGTGGGGAAACGTTTACAGGGGAGGTCGACTGGATCCGCGCTGACGTCGCGTTGCAATCTGCCGGATCACGGAGGTAGGGAAACTGCGCTCTTGCGGCTCTCATAAGTAAGTCCATCCATAGGAGGAGAGCATGGCGGTCGCAGGAGGGGTTTTCTGTCACATCCGTGAGGTCCGGCAATGACCCGCAAGCTCGAGCTCCCCGATGTCCTGGCGGAGGAGTACGACCGCTTACGTACGCCTCCTTGCGGCGGTGTGCCGCCGAAACGCTCGCGGACGCGTCTCGCCAATCTTTACGCGCAAATCCATCGCGATGCCGCGGCCGGACGGAAACGGACGGCGCTCTGCTTCTCGGGAGGAGGCATTCGCAGTGCGACTTTCGCACTCGGCGTCGTGCAGGAGCTCGCACGTCGCCGGATCCTCACGCAGTTCGACTATCTCTCCACGGTGTCCGGCGGCGGCTACATCGGCAGCTGGCTCTCGTCGTACGCGCGCCGCCGCGCCAACGGCATCGAAGACGTCGCGAACGAGCTCGCGGCAACGCGCATTGCCGATCCGATGAAGCCGGAGCCGGAGCCTCTCGTCAATCTGCGCAAGTACAGCAACTACCTCACGCCGAAACTGGGGCTTTTCTCCGGCGACACGTGGGCGCTGGTTGCGACGTACGTGCGGAACCTGCTCCTGGTCTGGTTGATCTTGTTGCCACTCCTGGCAGGTCTCCTGGCCTTGCCGCGACTCGTCATCGCCATTCTCTACAAAGGGCAGTCGGCCTACTGCGCGCCCGTCGCAGCCGTTCTGCTGACGCTCGCCGTCGGCTATCTCGCGTGGACGCGGCCGGTCGGTACGCGCGTCAAGCGGAAGTGGATCTACACCAACACCGCGTTCATCGCGTTCGCTCTTCTCCCGATGTTCGCCGCCTCCGTGTTGCTCGCATTGCGTTGGGCGCAAAGGCCGTTCAAGGACTGGTGGCTCGTGTATGTGGCGCTCATGGGTATCGCTCTCTTCTCGTCTGTCGTGCATGTCTTGCGGTTTGCGTTCGCCGCGCGGACCGAGCCGCTTGCGGACGCGCGCCGCGGCGAAGCGATCACGTGGTTCGTATTGAAGAAGGCGTTCTTCGAGGTGGTAGCGGCGGGCGTGAGCGGGTGCGCCGCCGCGGCGCTGCTTCAGTTTTCGGCCTTGAAGCTCCTGCCGCGGGAGGCACTCAGGCGCATTGCGCGACCGGACCAGACGATCTGGCAGGAGTTTCCCGCGAAGCTGCCGGAGCTGACGACGCTGCTTCATGCGACGTTCGGCGTTCCTCTGATTCTCTGCATTCTGTTTCTGCAGGCGGCGCTGTTCGTCGGCATCGCGAGCGCGGTCAACGAAGAATACGACCGCGAGTGGTGGGCGCGCGCGGCGGGATGGGTTCTCCTCGCCGCGGTAGCCTGGGCTGCATTCGCGTCGATCACGATTTTCGGGCCGGTGTTGATCTACACGTTTCCGAAGATCGCAGGTGCGCTCGGCATCGGAACCGGTTTCGGAGCGATCCTCGGCGGACGTGGCGCTGCGTCGAGCGCCGCAGCCCAGAAAGGAGCGGCAAAAGAGAAAGGCGATTCGAAAGTGAGTCTCGGCGGCGTGTTCGACGTCGGACTCGGCGTGCTCGCATCCG
This sequence comes from Acidobacteriota bacterium, assembly GCA_030857085.1. Classification (GTDB taxonomy): domain Bacteria; phylum Acidobacteriota; class Thermoanaerobaculia; order Gp7-AA8; family Gp7-AA8; genus QHVT01. The sequence continues at coordinate 4,462 of JALYOB010000001.1, forward strand.
CTTTCGCCGTCTTCGTGCTCGCGCTGTTGTCGCTGATCACGACCGAGCTTTTGATCGAGCGCAATGCGGATCGCGACAAGTTGCGATCGAGCGAGTATGTCCTCTACACATCTGCCCAATATCAGCGCACGGAGGCGGGCACAGACGTCACGATCCGCAATCAGAAGTTTCACCGCACACTCGTCATCCCGAACACTCCGGCCATGGACGTGTACGTGTTTCGCGCGTTGCGGCACTACTACATCCTCGACAACACCCCGGCCGGGTCGCTTCTGGTCGTCGTTCTGCTGTTCCCGGTGCTCGCGGTCGTCGCCTCGTTTTCCATTCGGGTCAATCAATTTTCGATGCACGCGATGTATCGAAATCGTCTGATTCGTGCGTACCTCGGCGCGTCGCAACCGAGGGACGCGCGGCATGCGAATCCATTCACTGGCTTCGACCCCAACGACAACTTCGCGATGCACCGGTTGCGTCCGGAGACTTTTTGGGAGCACAGCTTCCGCGATCCTGCCGGAGTGATTCAGCTGCTGCGGCAGCCGGCCACCGGCTCGCTCGCTGCGTATGTGCGAGCGCATCTGACGAGCCGTACGCAGCGGCTCATCGAAGATGCGTCGGCCGCGGAAGCGACGGTGTGCGAGTCTCTGGCGGACGATCTCAACGTGCTCATCGACGAGCACGATCTCTCGACGTTGCCTCCGAAACACGATCCGGACGGAGCAACCGCGACACGCGCCCTCGCGAACCGCGTCGTGTTGCAGAACGACAGCGACTTCAAAACGAAGCTGCATCGCTGCCCGAGCGGCAAACCGTTTCACGTCATCAATACGACGCTCAATCTCGTCGCCGGCAAAGAGCTCGCGTGGCAGGAGCGTAAAGCGTCTTCCTTTACGGTGACGCCATTGCACAGCGGCAACAGCGGCCTCGGTTACCGGCAAAGCCGCGAGTATGGCGGCGCCGGCGGCATCTCGCTCGGAACGGCCGTCGCCATCTCCGGTGCGGCCGCGAGCCCGAACATGGGCTATCACTCCTCTCCCGCACTCTCGTTCCTGCTGACGCTTTTCAACGTGCGTCTCGGTTGGTGGCTCGGCAATCCGAACGACGACGACACCTACCATCTGCGCAATCCGCGTTCGTCCTTACGGCCGCTCGTCGATGAGCTGCGCGGAAGCACGGACGACACCCATCCGTACGTCTATCTGTCGGACGGTGGACACTTCGAGAACCTCGGCCTGTACGAGATGGTCCTGCGTCGGTGTCACCTCATCGTCATCAGCGACGGCGGCGCCGACTATTCGTTCGGCTTCGATGATCTCGGCAACGCGGTGCGCAAGATCCAGATCGACATGGGCATCCCGATCACCTTCACCTCAATGAACCTTTTCGCGCGCTCGGTCGAGAAGCCGGACAACCCAAAGTACTGCGCAGTCGCGACGATCGACTACAAGGCCGTGGACGGACCTGCGGCGGAACAAGGGACGCTGCTGTATGTGAAACCGGCGATTCTCACGGACCTCAAATCGAAAAACGTCGGCGTCTACAACTACGCGCAGCAGAGTCCGCAATTTCCTCACGAGTCCACGGCCGATCAGTTTTTCAGCGAGTCGCAATTCGAGAGCTATCGCGCGCTGGGAGAGCTGACCGTGCGCGACATCTGCGATCTTGGCAAACTTCAAAAGCATTCGGTGGAGGGCCTGATCGCGGCGGCGAACCAGTACGTGCGGCTGTGATGGTACGGCGCTACACGTAGATGAGGGCGTGCGCGGCGTCAGCAGCGAGACGAAGACGCTCGCGTCGGCGGCGATGCGCTGTACGCTCGACGCCGTCGCAGGCGTTCCTGCGTTCCTTCACCGCCGCTCACTTTCTTCGGTGGCTTCGGCGCCACGACCTCGAACTCTAGCCCGCTCGAGCCTTCGCCGCGGCCGGTCGTGCGTTCGTGGCCGAGTCAGGTGATGACGCGGCTGAAACGGCTCGATCGCTTTGAGCAGCGCCTCGCGATGTTGTTTGTACGGTACGTCGCTCGAATCTCCCGAGATGAACAGAATGCGCGGCTGATCCGGCCAGACGACCCCTTCGGGTGAGACGGTGCGAATGTTGCGCGTGAGGCAACCCGGCGGCCGCGGGTGGATCGTCAGCCAGTTCTCCGCGGTGTTCGTCGACACCGGCGCCTTCGCAATCTCGAACGGCAGCATCGCGAGCTCGGATGCGGAGAGCGTGATCCGAAGTTGAATCAGAGTTCCGGGCTGATTGGCATCCATCGTGAGCGCACCGGCGAGGCCGGGTACGGCGCCGAGAATCTTGCTCATCTCGACGCCGGTGGAATGCAGCAATCGCCAGCCGATCCTCGGACTCGCCCGAGTCGTAACGGAGTTGCTTGAGCCGCGCCGAGAACTCCGCCTGCTCGTACGGCACTGTGACGACGCCGGCTCCGCTGTCGCCGGAAATCGCGAGGTACTGCGTCAGCGGCGAGAGAAGCTGGTTGTGCGGAGGCCCGGGACGGAGAAACTCCACGTGCAGGAGCCGGATCTGAACGTCATCACTCATCTTCATGGGAGAGCTGCGCGACGGCGGTTTTCCCACGCGTGGTCGCGAAAATCATGATGAACGAAGAGGCGCTGTTCTTCTCGCACGTGCGTCTGCACGGCGGTACGACTACGAGTCGTCCTCGACTCTTCGAGCCTGTCCCGGAAGTTCACAAATGTGACCGCTGGCGATGAGTCGACGAACGTGATCGATCACGACACAGCAGCGCCACTCCTGCCTGAATCGCAGTCTGCGCGCGGCTACGGTGTTCGCGGGTGATGGGGACGCAGACTTGCCGTCCCCTGCCGAGGTGACGGTCGGCTGAATCCGTCCTCCTCATGCGGCGCGTCCAGGCAGAAATCGTCATACACCGCGAGATAGCCGTCGCCGTCGTCGTCATCCGGCGCGAGTGCGTCGGTGAGCGAACTGCTCCGCCGATCGTCCGGAAAACGTGGGTTGATGACCAGAACACGCACCACGTTGTCCCCGTTCCGATAGATGTCGCTCTGATCGAATGATTTGCCGCAGGGGTCCATCTGCACCCACCGACTTCCCACCTTGAATTCCGCACAGGCGTGGCCACCTTGATGATCGTCGTCAAAATCGATCAGCAGGTACTTCAGTCGTGCGGGGATGTTCAAGGCACGAAGATGCGCAATGGCGACGTTCGCATATTCGTCGCATACCATTCCTTCGGCTGCTATCGCCGTGTCGGCGATGGCGTAGAAGAGTGAAGCCCCTGTGCTGTTGTATTGAAGCGCCGCAACGTGCTCGAAGACGGCTCGCGCTCTGCCGGCGATATCGTCCTCAGGGATTCCCTGGACCCATTTTTTCGCTTCGAGAGCTGCTTCGCCGGCATGCCGGAGCTCGTCCGAGCCGAGGTCGTCATCCACGGTGTCACACGCGACGACCGGTGCGACGGTGTGCTCGATTTCCGGGAGCGCTGTCACATTTTTCTGGATCGCAGCGAGGCCGTGAATGCCGAACCAGAACGTCTCGTCCGTTCCGTCAACTGTTTCGAGGCGCCAGGCGAAGTCATTCTGATCGAAATCCGCCTCGAGAAGTTGCGGAGTCACGATGATTTTCGTCGCGCCGGGAGCCCACTTTTTCACATCGTTCAGTGCGTCTTTTCGCAGTTGCTGATAACGCGAGAGATCGAGAATCTGTGGTTTCACATATCTCTCTTCTTTTCCGAACGGCACGACGTTCACGACGTACACCGCCGTCGCGCGTGCGTCGAAAATCTCGAGCCGTGACACGCCCGCTCTGGTCGACGTTTCCTTCCATAAGCCGACCCCGCGTTCCTTTGCGAACTGTTTGAAGCTCGTGGCGTACACGGCGCCGTGCCGCAGCTGCAGGTCAAACTCCGTACTGATCGGCGGCTTCTGGCCGGCCGCGGAAACGGAATACGCGAAGAGCAGGGTCGTGAACCAGTGGCGGGCATTCATGGCTTCCTCCTACGGCAGCTGATTCGGGCCGCAGTTGAGGCCACCGATTTGCGCTGGCTTTGGCGTTGGGCGCGTTGGAGGCGGCGGGCACGATGCGTCAATTCTCACAAATTCACGCAAAACGCAGGGCTCGCTCGTTGGGTTTCCGTTGCCTGCACAAACAGCTTCAGCGAACGGTCGCGGTCGCGGTCCGCTCCACCCTTTGATGAAGTCGTAGTACATCGGGAAGTGCTCGTCTTCCCGGCCGACTCGGAGATCGGGGGCTTTGCTCACATCCCTTGCAATCGGTACGTCGTTCTTATGCACATTGACGATCTTCAGCTCAATCTTTCCATTGTGCGCTTTGAGTGTGACGAGGTCCGACTTGTTCGCGGTGCCGATCGGCGTCGTTTGAACAGTGAGCACGTCCCCTGAGATGTTGAAGTCCCAATCGACGTGCTCGGCGATTTGCTGGCGGTGGTAGATGTCTTTTCCTGGTTGATCGCGGAAGTTCCACACGATCGGGTATCGCCTTCCCGCTGTTACTTTGCCGAAGTCGATGAGGAGGGCGGCGGCGACTTTGTCGGCCTTCATCGTCTGGTTGCTGAAATCAGGATCGATCGTCAGAGCGGTATTCGGACCGTCCGTTGGTTTGTTTTTCGCAAGATTTGAAAGATGCGGCAGAAGCGCGAGTGACGTTGATGTCTGCTTGGGACATTCGCCCGGCTCCGTCTCGTCGTAGTCGAGCGCATCGGTGGACGGCTCCTTGAAGCTGAGACGATCACCGAGGAGATCGAATGAAACCACGACTGTTCCAGCCTTCGTGGTCGTCGGCACCCGATTGCGATCAGCCGGTGGCGGCGTGCATTCGTACGGCTCGTCGTACAGCATCATCGCGAGATGTTGCATCGGTTTATTGCGCGCATTGATCAACTCGACGAGCATCGGATCCTTCGGCTTCGTCGGCTCGGTATGGACGAACGTGCAGAATCCGCTGAACGTCACGTGCACCTTCGTCGTTACTCCCGTTGCAGGTGTGCACGCCGAAGCAGTCGCCAACGCATTCTGCGACCGGCCGGCTGTGTCTTGCGCCGCAGTGGTGGCGGGCGCAGTTTCTGCGGTCTTGTTTTCACTCTTCGAGCATGCGAACACGCACATGAGGACAGCTGCGGACACGATGTACCGAATGCCTGACATTGAATCCTCCTTTTACGACTGCAAACCCAGGAGCTCGAATGCTGCCCAGCAACGCGTCGGCGTCGCGTGCCCTGTGCAGACCTCGCGTGTGGCCAATGACAGTGCTCGTGACGCACCGTCTCGTCTGAAAGCGCGATAGAACGCCTTCGAGAATGCCGCTGCGAGCTCGTCGTCGACGGGTAATGTCGATGACACCACAGTCGGTGCGCCGGCGAGCAGGAACGAGCGAGCGAGGCTCAGTGCGCCGTCGCTCGTCACCCGACCGCCGCTCGTTTCGCACGCGGCGAGCGTTACGACATTGAGGTGCCAGAGATCCATTGTCGAAATTTCGCTGGCCGTCAATTTCGACGCGGATCCGATCAGCAGCGCTGCGCCACCTCGGCTCGCTGCATCGCGGACAGCGTGACCGGCGAAATGGAAAGCGTCAGCCGTCGCAGCGGCGGACCGAATCGCATCCGGTGTCGCGCGCTCGTTCAGGACCACGGCGCTGCTGAAACCTGCGGCGACATGTCTCGCCTCCGCGTCGGCGTAAGGCAGGTACGGGAGGTCGGGTGCGGCCCCGCCGGCGACGACGACGATCCGCTGCGGAGATTCCGGCTTGACGCTCCCGGCACGCCACCGGCACCACGTCATGGAAGGCGCAACGGCGAAATCGAAGTCTTCTCCAAGCCGGCGTCCGGTTGCCGGGTCGACCAGCGTCCTCCACGGCACCTGCACCAGTACCTGATCGGGGATCCAGGTCACACGTTCCGTCGCTATGCGAGTTCGGATCGGTGCAACGAGCAACCGATAAAGCTCCATGCTTGCGTGACGCGCTCTCGCTTCGTCGTCCACGAGGAAGGCGGCGCGAAGCGAGCGAACGTGATCCGCCAGTTCCGCAGCATTGACGTGAACCTCCTGGAACTCCACGCCGCGTCGCGGCGACGCGGTCCACACCGCGATGCGATCGCGGAGCACGTGATATTGCACGTACGTCACGTTCGGTGTTGCGTGTGCCGTGTGAGAGACGGCATCGTCCATGTCGTCGCTGGCGCCCCGCTTTCGCAGAGCATCAGCCAGCACACGCGCTTTGGCGCGATCGGACCAACGAAGCGCATCCACGGCCTGATGGCGTGCAAGCAGGATCTCGACGATCAGGTCGAAGATCGGACGCAGTGAGTCGACAGAAGCGACGCGCGTGGAATCACCGTCGATGGTCGCGCGCTCAGCATCCGCCTCCGTAATCGCTTCACGAAGGGATGCGACGGCGGCGACGTCGTCACCGCTGGCCTGCTGTGCGACGGCGCGATAATAAAGTGCCCGGATGATTTTTTCGGTGCTGCCGGCATTGCGCAAGGTCGCCAGCGCAGTGTCTGCCGCGACGATCGCATCACGTGTCGTGTTCGCATCCCGCTCAATGGCCGGCCGCATCAGGGCCACGTCGATCGTCAGTCTCCGGCGGTCCAGAGGATCCGACACGGCTGCAATTTGTGCAGTTGCACGGCGAAGGTCATTCAGAGCCATCTCCGCTGCTCCTTCACTACGATGGAACTCTGCACCGGTGGTGAGGGCGTCGACAATTTCAGCAGTGGAATGATCCTGCTCCGCAACGCGAACGAGCTCCTCCAGAAATGCCTCGGCAGCCGCGGATGTCCCCAGGAGTGCTGCCGTCCTCGCCGTCTCGTTCATGAACATGTAGCCAGCGGGCCAGCCGGCAGCATTCTTCGTCACGAGTGCCTGGTGCGCGTGCCGCCACGCCGACTCACCGTCACCGGCAATTCGATAATTTCCGGCGATCACCATCTCGAGGCTTGCGACGCTTCTGAAGTCATGCATCCGGGCGAAGAGAGCGCGTGCCTGTTCGAACGCCGCGTTCGCGCGCGTAAAGTCTCTGCGGGAGCCGAGAACGAGACCCTCGATCCAGAGACTTTGCGCGATGACCGAAGGACAAGCACAGCGGCCGCGAAGTTGCCGCGCGTGATGCGCTCTCGAGAGTGCCGCGTCGAAGTTGCGCGCGTAATAATCCGCAAACGCGGCGAACGTCTCTGCGAGCAGTCCTACCGGCGACTCAGATTCTGCCAGTGAGGATGAGACCTTCCTGAAGACGGGCGCAGCGGCCGCGATTTCCGACCGGCTGTAGAGTTCGCGCGCTTTGCCGTAACTCGCGACTGCAGCGGGTGTCGCCGCGTCGGCGAACAACGCGCGCAGTGATACTGACGCGGTGTCATCGCCCGTCACGTCCGCCAGCGCGCGCGCGACCACGGATAGATCGCCGGTGTCCTTCAGGTTCGTCTGGTCTGCAATCGACGGCAGTACTTCGTCGATCATCCATGCACGCACCTGCGGCGCATACGCCGAAATGACGGCGCGCACTGCGTCCAGATCTCCGACAGCAGCAGCACGCAGCAGCCGAGGCCGCGCCGCGCGCCAGTCCGCCACAGCGTCAGCGGCCGGGAGCGCGCGCAGGTGTTCGCGCGCTTCGCGGCTCCATGGTGAGCCGGGGTCGATGGAAAGGTAGTCGTTCCACGCGCTGGCGATGAGCGGTCTGATGGCCACCCTTTCCGTGGCGATTGCTCGATTCCATGCGGTGTGCTCCGTCTTCTCGAGTCGCCATGCTCGCTCGGCGGCGTCGAACGCGAAAAGTGCGTTGATGCTATCGGTGTCGCTGTGTGATGCGTACGCGGCTGACAGATCCGACAGCAGCGCGGCGTTCGTTTCTTTTGCCACGGCTCGGCGAACGTCCACTTCGGCCGTGTTCTTCAGGACCGCACCCTCGAGCGCATTGACGGCGTCCGCGTCATCCGTCAGCAACAGTTGCGCGACACCGATCGCATGCAGCTGACGTGGCGGTTCGTATCCGCGGTCCGCGGATACGACGTTGCTGACGGCGGCGCGAAGGCGCCACAGGTCGGCGCCGCGGTGGCGAGTCCCGGAAAATGGCTTATAGGCAGAGACGCCGGTCACGCGCGCCGCGACAGTTCGAAAGGGGAGCTCGTTCACGGCTTCCATCACCGCGCCGATCTGCAGATTGCGCTCATACGACGCGCGAACCCACCAGGCGAGCATTGGCTGACGGAAGATGCACGTGACGACAGTCGCGACTACGACTGCGGCGACAAACACGTGTTGCCACACTACACGAAATGCTGACGGACTGTGCCAGCTACCCCTCCGGGACAGCGGCTCTTTTGCGCCTGTGAATGAATCGCTCATCGCCTGTCTTATCGCCGCGCCGCCGCCGCCGGGTGCGTGTGAACTGAGATGCGTCATCTGCAAGCTGTCCTGTCCGGACGTCTTGCTGAAGTAGATGGCCGCGGTTCACACTTTTCCGGGCGGGCGGTTTCTTTTGGGTAGTGCTTCAAGTGTAGCAGCCGCCGCGGCAAGATCTTGTCGTCTGTCCCGACGAAAGTTCCGGTGCGCACGGCCAATCGGTTCCGTCAATGCGCCATCATCGAGCGGTGCATGGATGACATTGCAGTGCGAGCATCAATACCGGCTGTGTGTCTAATGGCGCGCGGCATCGCACCCGCGCGTAACGCTTCGATCGTGCGACCTTCGGACGTGCCTCGCGGGACGCTGATGCTCGTTTGGACTGTGGGTTTTCCTTCTCGGGCACAGAGCCTCCAAGGGAGGAGTGCCGCAACGGCGCGTTTCCTTACGGGTGGAGCAAAGGCGCGCAGGCAGTTCGAGGCTGCGCGGCGTGCAGTTGATGTCCACGGCGGCGATCCCGGCGTTGCGAACATCGCGCGGCGGCCGGGAAATCGGAGGCTGAGGCACTCCAACCTTTATCCATAAAGGAGGAGTCATGCCGAAGCCGAGAGCCAAATCGGTTCGTGTATCGAACAAGTCCATCGCTGGAGTCGCCGTTCCCGGTCAACGGATCGCGGCCACCACGTCTGCTCAGGCCCAACCTGGGGGCACCTCGAGCATCCGTCTGCCCGAGCCGGCATTCGTTCCCGACATTCCGCCACTGCCTGAGACGATTGAAGTCGACTTCGCGGCGGAGGACGGTCCGCCGCCGGTGCATGCTGTGCCTGTCGCACGGCCTTCGTTGGTGCGCCCGCTCCGCGCTGGCTGTTATCTGATGCGCTACACGCCTCCGGCGCTCTTCTCCCGGATCCACACGCATTACGACGGCACGTTCCGCGTGGACCGCAACGTCTCGGTCATAACCGCCAGCGGCGATCTGTACACGCATCGCACTGCGCCCGGTCCATTCCCGCTGCCCGTCACGCCGGAGCCGGATCCGTCCGCCGGCATCCCGATCTTTCCCCGCTCCCAATATGCGTACTATCTCCGCGTCGTGTCGGTCACCGAGACGCCGTTGGTCGTCAGACCGGTGGTCATCCGCTTCAACCTCTTCAGCTACAACGCCACCTCACGCTCTTTCAAAGATCTCGGGATTCACACTGTGACTCTGCGGTGGGGACCGCCTCCGGCCGGATTCCCATCAGGCAATGACTTTCTCTCGGGCGACGTGCGCAATGCTTCAGGCGGCGCGGCCGGAACGATGACGCTGGCGTGGATCTCACCGTATCTCCGCCGCGTGACGATCGAGATCGATCGCCACGCCCAGGCGGAGGCGCCGCTCGACAACGGCGCGGGTGTCGGCTGGCAGGCCATCTTCGACCAGGTGGGCTGGCAAGTCACTGTGAGGCCGAGCAACAACGACGTCGTGGAGCCGAGCGGTGAATCGTGGTCGGACGGCGAGATGCACGCCGCAATGCTCGCGCGCCGTGACTTCGCGAATCTTGACGCTGAATGGCGGTACCACATTCTGTGCGTCCGCCGGATCGACTCTACGCCACGCGGCATCATGTACGACAGCGGCGCGGTCGACTCGAACAACGTGCCGCGCGAAGGCGTCGGCATTTCGTCGCACTGGGTGACGCCCGACACCGCGGAATGGGGCCTGGTGCGCAACACGCGCTTCGGCGCGGCGGCGGGCCCATACTTTCGCACCGCGGTGCACGAGCTCGGTCACGCAATGGGGCTGTTTCACAACACGATCGATCTCGGAATCATGAACACAACGGACGTGATCGCCGCCAGTTCGGTCGGCACCCCGACCCCGTTCCCGAACAACATCCAGTGGTCGCACGCCGCCGACGATCAGCGGCGCCTCCGCCACCTCCCCGACATGCACGTGCGGCCGGGCGGACTGCCGTTCGGCACGCCCTACGGGCCTGACGAAGCTCTCGACGCCGAAGGCATCGACATCGCCGTGCAGCCGATCATGTCCGCCTTCCCGATCGGCGCGCCCGTGCGCGTGGAGTTCGCGCTCTACAACAGCGCAAGCGTCCCACTGCCCGTGCCGAAGTCGTTGTCGATGCGCGCCGGCCACGTGCGCGGCTACGTCATCGATCCCTCCGGCAACCTGCATCCGTTCCTGCCGATGCTGCTTTGCGTCGAGGCGAACGATCTCGAGTTGCTCGCGCCTGGCGAGCGACGCAGCGACTCGCTCACGCTGCTGCGCGGCCCGAAAGGGTCGCTCTTTCCGGCACCGGGCGCGTATCGGGTTGTGGTGGAAGTATCGTGGGACGTCGGCGGATTCATGGTCGCGCGGCGCGGTGAAACGACGGTGATGATCACCTCAGCGTCTGACGAATCGCATGCGGACGCGGCGCTGAAAGTGCTCTCCACACCCGATGTCGTCGTAGCGCTGATCGTGGGCGGGGATCACCTGACCGACGGCATTGCCGCGATTCATGCAGCGCTCGCCGACGAAACGCTGCGGCCGCATTTCGCCGCCATCGAGGCGAAGCGTGTCTGCAAGAGGTTCGGCAAACGCGGCGCGGATTACGATCGTGCGACCGAGTTACTCGATGATACGGTGATCACGACACGCGGTGAGCTGAAGAAGCTCGCGACGATCGCGAAGGACGCGCCGAACAAATATGCAGCGACCGTTCACGCGACGGCGGAGCGGAATGGAGCGGACGACATCGCGGACGAGATGTCCGTCTCGAGATGAAAAAACAGGATCTTTTCGGCCGTTGGAAACGCATCGAAGGGTCAGCGCCGTATCCGGAGGCGCTGACCTTTCACCCCGACGGAAACTACCGCGCCGAAGCCACGGACGGGCCGACCGTGTGGGACGTCGGCACGTTCCGCTTGAGCGATGACGACGCCGATAACATCGTCCTCTCGGATTGGACCGATCGGGAGGTCTCGTACCCCGTCACGGCGGCAGGCGACGAGATCACACTGCGGGATGCCGAGGGACGAACGCTTCGTTACCGGCGCGACTGAGTTTGCACTGCGCGCAACGATCCCGCGGAAAGTATCTGCTCAGCCTCGTTCGAGTGCTCACGAGAGTGGCCGCAGCGGTTCGCTGACTCCGCTCAGCGCGACAACCACAACGTGTATGTCGCGACCGGCCGCGGTTGCTGGTCGTGCAGAGTGACTTCGTACGTTTGCGCCGCCAGAAACGAGCGGGGAACTTCGAGCGAGTACGTGCGGTCGCCGCCGCGTGCAACGGTGCCGCGCCACACAATCCGCCGCGTCGGATCGTCAAGGTCTCGCATCACGGCCGTGAGCCGGTCTTGTTGACGATCCTCATCTACTGTGAAGGTAAAAACGACGTATTGCGTCGCTGGCTGCAACTGGACGGGAATCGCTCCCGCGGGGCCGCGCGATGTGCTTTCCAGCAGGATCACATGCTCCACGTTCTGGCGCGGCTCGTTGAGCTGCGCGCGCAGCGCACGCGCGGTCGATCGTGAATGAACGAAAAGGCCGGCGAAGGCGAAAGTCAGAAGCAGCGAGGCGGCGGTTGCCCAATGCCATTGGAACGCGGCTGGGCGATAGGTCAGCGGCGGCGGCGCGGGTAGCGTGGCCGGCGCGTTCATGCGTGCCTGCAGCCGCTTCCAGTCGGTTGCGAGCTCGTCGCGGGTGAGCACGGGCGGCTCGTCCCCATCATCGTCGTCCAGTAACGCCTCGGCGAGATCGGGATAGAGCGCGAGCAGTTCGCGGATGCGTTCGGCCTCGCTTTCGGGGAGCTCGCCGCGGAACCAGGCGACGAGTTCCTCCGGTGTCGGAGGATCACCCGCTCGTTCGCGGCCACGCGCGACGACGTCGCTGTATGCAGCGCGCCAATCTTCAGTGTTGACCATGGTTCTCCTCCGTCAGCCAGCGCCGGAGCAGCTTCTTCGCGTCTCGCAGTCGCGTTCGCACCGTGTCAGTGCTGACGTGCATTGCGATGCCGATCTCCTCGTACGACAGTTCGTCCAGCCGCAACAGAACACACTGCCGATACGTGTCTGGGAGCTTCTCGATTGCGTCACGTAATCGAACCCAGTCCTGACTGCGGCTAACCTGACTTTCCGGAGAGGCAGGAGGCTCGTCGGACCAGAAGTCGTGCAACAGGACGTCGTCGAGGTTCGGCAGCGCGTCGGCGGATCCGCTCTCGCTCCGCCTGCGGATACTCCGGCTCCGGATTTCGTTCACCGCACGATTGTGCGCCGTGGTCTTGAGAAACAGCCACATCGCGCCGATCGGCTTCTGTTGTTCCATGTGCCTGAAGACACTGACAAACACATCTTGTGCGAGATCGCGCGCTTCTTCGCTGTCAAAACCGAACTTGCGCACGAGGTAGGCGACGACGCGGTCGTAATACTGCTCAAAGATGTCGTGACGCTCGTCATGAGGCGGTTGCATTCCAAATGTGCCGGGGATTTTAGTACAACAACCCACACATCATTACAGCAGCACGGCGGGATATCCTTCCTGCCTTCATGAGGTTCCCGCGCACGCTCGTTCTGCCTCTCCGCATGCCGCTGGTCGTATCGCTGCTCGTCATCGCAGCGGCACTTTCCTGCGGGAGGGAAAAGCGGCCCGCGCAGGGTACTTTCAACGTTCCGGAGCTCGCCGTCGCACGTTGGGTCGAGCCGCGGCTGACTTCGGCGCGCGCATGGTCGCCCTGCCGCAGATCGCATCGGGGAAATCGCGTTCTGGACGAAGTCGACTGTGGATCTGCCTACGATCCGCCGCCTCGTGTGTCCCTGTCCACCGAAGCGTGTGAAAAAGCGATGACGACGCATAGCGAAACGGTCCGGTTGCTGGTGACGCACCCCGGCTGCATCGACGCCGCAGTGGAGCGGCTCGGCGAGCTCGCGGAACGTGGCGGCGGCGCGACGGTCCTCAGCGATCTCGCGGCCGCGTGCTATGTCCGCGCGCAAAAGGAGGACCGTCCCTCCGACCTGCTGCGCTCGCTGCAGGCGGCGGAGAAAGCGGTTGCCGTCAATGGCAAGTTACCGGCCGCGGTCTTCAATCTCGCGCTCGCACAGGAAACGCTCGGGTTCACGTCGAAGGCACTCGCGACGTGGAAGAAAGCGGGCGACCTCGATCAGTCGCAGTGGGCGCAGGAGGCGAGATCGCACGCTGTAGCCATCGAGCGGCAGGCCGCCTGGAATGCGGTGTTCCGATGGCCATTGATCCGTCGGCGGCTTTCCGACGCTGTTGCCGTCGGCGATCAGCGCAGCCTCACGCAATGGATTCGCCCGTTCCCTGACGCGGCGCTCAGGTACGTCGAACAGGAACTGTTGCCCGGCTGGGCATCGGACGTCGAGGGCGGTCGCGCCGAACAGGCAAAACGGCAGCTTCATGAAGCGGCGGTCATCAGCCGGACGCTCGCGGAGTTGACGCACGATCCGTATACGCGCGAGATCGTCGACGCGATCGAACACGCCGGCCGCGAGCGGCTGCGATTGCTCGTGCAGGGCCATGCGGCGTTCGGGAACGCGCGGCGGCTCGAGCGTGCGTACGACGTCCTTCCCGCGGAGGCCGCGTACGCTGAGGCTTTCCGATTGCTGTCGCGCGCGCACAGCCCTTTGCGCCTCGGTGCGCAGCTGGGTCGCGCGGTGCAACTGTCACGGCTCAACCAGGACAGCCGCAAAGCGAAGGAGATCCTCGCCGCAGTCGATGCGGAGAGTCACGAGTACGGCTATCTCCATGTCCGCGGCCGCGCACAGGCGAACCTGGCGAACATTCTTCGCAGCGAAGGGCTCTACCTCCAGTCGCTCGACCATTTCGATCTCGCGCTGCAGTCGTTTGGCCGCATGAACGACGCGGAGAGTCTGGCGAACGTCCACAGTCGCAAGGCGGGCGTCCTCCGCGCCCTTGGCCATGACGAAGCGGCGTTCAGTGAGACCGTCCAGGCGCGGCGGTACGCGACGAATCTGGTCGAGATGCCGGCCCGCCACGTGCTGGCGGGGGAGACCGCCGGGGCCGTGCTCGGGCTCGAGTTTCCGTCGATCGCGTTCGATTACCAGTCCGCCTTCATCGAGGAGCTGGAGCGGGAGGACGCAGCCGCGCGCGGGGACGAGAACATCACGAAAGCAATCCGCGTCAACCGCGCGATCGCCTTGCGCGCACGTGCCGCGATCCGCGTGCACCTCGGCGACAACGAGCGTGCGCAGGCGGAGCTCGGTTACGCGAGCTCGATCGCCCAGCAGCAGGCCGATGCGCCGATGCGCAATGCGCTGAAAGCGCGGATTTCCGAAGCGCGAGCGGAATCGGCGATGCGCAGCGGACAGCCGCAAGCCGCGGTCGACGAGCTGACCGATGCGCTCGCGTTCTCCGGATCGACGCAGCACCGGACGTTCAAGGCGATTCTGCTCGCGCGCCGCGCGGAAGCGTACACGCTCGCCGGCAATCGATCGCTCGCGGAGCAGGACCTGCGCGCGGCGATCGAGCAGGTCAACGAAGAAGAAGCCGACCTGTTGAAGCGCCGGCGCCGCGGACAGGGCGAAGGTCTCTGGGGCAATTACTTCTCGCGGTTTCAGGAAACGTACTTTCGCCTCATCCGGCTGCTGATCGCGCGAGGCGGGGAGCGGGAAGCGTTCGCGTATGCGGAGAAATCACGCGCATTCGAGCCGCTGAAGCTCGTACTCGAATTGCCCGTCGCAGACGAGGCGCTGCGCTCGCTCGACACCGACTCGGTCGATCCGGCGACGCTCGGCGTGGTCCAGGCGGCGCTTCCGGACGGCACGTTCGTCCTCGAATATCAGGTCGGCGACGACAGCACGTTCGTCTTCATCGTCTCGAACGGCGGGTTCCAGGTACGCGAGCTGCCGGTCGGGAAAGAACAGATCACGCGCTGGACGCACGAGCTTCAGCGCGAGGCGGTGACCGGCAACGTCGCAGGATTCGATCGCCGGCTTTCCGAGCCATTCGCTGCGCTGCTGGCCGTGCCGCTCGGAGCGGTCGCGGGGATGAAGCATCACGACATACCGGGGCGCCGGCTCGTGATCGTCCCCGGCCGTTTCATGCACGGCCTTCCTTTCGCGGCGTTGCGGGATGGTGCGGGGCGGCATCTGATCGAGCACTTCATCGTCTCCGGGGCTCCGAGCGCGGCGCTGTACGTACACGCGCGGAAACGGGACGCGAAGCTCGCGGAGGCAGGCGGAAACCGGAAGGCGTTGTTCATCGGCAATCCGGCGTTCGACGAGAAACTCGAGCTGGCGAACAACCTGCCGCCGCTGCCGTATGCGGAGGCCGAGGCTCGAATGGCGGGGGCGCTGTATGAGCCGGACGCGAAGGTGCTCGTCGCCAAAGAGGCCACCGTGCCGGCGTTTCTCGAAGCTGCAAAGGAGAGTGCAATCGTTCATGTGGCGGGACACGCGGTCGTGAACCGTCACGCGCCATTCGGCACATTGCTGCTGATGGCGCCTGCGAAGGGTCACAACGGTCTTCTGTATGCCGAGGAGTTGCTGGCGAAGCTCGAACTGAACAGGGCCCGTCTGGTCGTGCTCGCCGCCTGCAGCAGCGCCGGAGGCGTACCGGTGGGACCGGAGGGGCTCGCGCCGCTGGTGCGGCCGATCGTGGCGGCAGGCGTTCCGGGAGTGGCCGGAAGCCTCTGGACGATCGGCGACCAGCGCTCGCAGCGCATCATGGTCGAGTTCCATCGGCAGTACAGACAGGGTTACGACGCGGCCCACGCACTGCAGCTCGCGCAACTGCGGTTCTTGCGAGAGGAGGGTGCCGCGATGCCGGCGCTCGCCTGGGCGCCGTTTCAGGTGGTCGGCTACGCGTCGTCGCCATTCCGCGCAATTTCAATCAGCAAGAGGGAGCAACACGATGAATGACCTCATTCTGAGGATCTTTTTCAGTGGATTGATTGCGTTCATTCCCAGCCAGGACGGCAAAGAGATGACCGTCCTGCTGCTCAATGAGCCGCACGCGCATCACATGACCGCCGCCGTGCCGGAGCACAAGGCGATGATGCTCGTCCGCGCGAAGTCCTGCGAGGGCGCCTGTTCTCAGAGCGACAACGAGATTTCGACGTTCCTTTACCCCGATGCCGCGTCACCGGCGGCGGCCGCGGAGTCGCTCTCGAAGGCGGTGCAGAAAGGAGCGATCTGGCAACTGGCCGGCTCCGAGCTCGCGCTCGACATTCCGAAGAGCGGCTTGAAACTCAAGAGAGTCTCGTCGGCGGACGGCAAGAGCGTCCCCGATACCGTTGCAGAGCGGCGTGACTTCCGATGGGTCGCGAATCTGAAGGACATCGACCCGTCGATCGGGCCGCTCAATCCCGCGCTTTTTACCGCTGACCCGCCGGCCGATCTGGTGGTGGCGCGTCTGACGCTCAAGAGCGGCGAGGTGTCGACGCATTCGATGATCCGCATCGGCGACGACGTCGCTCCGCTCGACTTCCGCTCGGTCGCAGGCAGTGGCCCGCGGTATGTGCGTGCGGCAGCGAGCTGGGTGCAGGCCGAGATCAGGGTGCCGGGCAATACGCTGCACGTGGAGGAGCAGAGCTTCGGGGGTGAGAAGAAGCGTGCTCTCGACCTGACGCCGATCAACGGCGTGATCGAGATGGCCGTCCTGAACGTGACTCGGCCGATCCTGCCCGACCGCACCGCGCCGCCGCAGCCCGGACTGCACTTCGAGCGCTATTGGGATCTCGCACAGAGGCCGCCCGCCGCGGAGCGACGCCCTGTTCCGCAGCCGCCGAACGAGTCGGATGCGCGGCGCAACTGGCGCACGCTGCACGCCGATGACAAGCGGTCGTCGGCGCTGCTGAACGGCATCTTCTTCCGCGACGGCAGGACGACGTACGACCAGATCCTCTGTCCGATGTCCCGCTATCCGCAGCCCTGACACGGCTTCGCTTCACAACATCCGGAGCGCCGCCGCGACGGCGGCGCTCCTCGACGCGCGATCCACCGCGACCGCGATGGGAGACGTATGCGTATTCGCACGAAGGTCCGCCGATTGATGATGTTCGCCGCGCTGCTGCTGGCCTGCCACGAGCGCACGAGCGTCACGTTCGCGACGCAGCCGGCGCCGCCCCCGCGCAAACGGGCGCTGCTGATCGGCATCGACGACTACAGCGCATCGCGCCTGAAGAAGCGCGCGGAATGGCAGCCGGTCCCGCAGCGCGTCCTCCCTTCGCTGCGCGGCGCCGCGACGGACGTCGCGCTCGTGCGCGAGATGCTGACGGCGCGCTATGGCTTCGAAGAGGGTGGAATCGTCACGCTCACGAATCAGCAGGCGACGCGCGAGGCCATCGTTGCCGCAATCGAAAACGTTCTCATCGCACCGGCGCGCAAAGACGACGTGCTGCTGTTCTATTACGCCGGCCACGGCTCGCAGGTCGACAACTCCGCCTCATCCGAGCCCGACGGCCGCGACGAGTCGATCGTTCCGGCGGACTCGCGGCTCGGCGCGACCGACATTCGCGACAAACAGCTCGCCGTCCTGTTCAATCGCGTTCTCGATAAACAGGCGCGGCTGACGCTGATCTTCGACAGTTGCCACAGCGGCTCGGTCGCCCGCGCGCTCACGACCGACGAGCGCGTGCGTTCCGTCCTTCCCGATCCGCGCGACGTTCATGACGCGTCCGAGCCACCGGAGCCCGAGGCGCGAGGCGCGCTGGTTCTGTCTGCGTCGAAGGACTTTGCACGCGCGTTCGAGACAGAAGACGAGCAGGGACGTCCGCACGGCGTCTTCTCATGGGCGCTGCTCCATGCGATGCGGAGCGCGGACCGCGGCGAGGCCGCCTCCGACACGTTCCTGCGCGCACAGGCGCTGATGCGCGCGGACTCGCCGTATCAGGATCCGGTGATGAGCGGCGATGCGACCGCGCGTCTCACTCCGTTTCTCTCCGACGACACCTCGCGCGCCGCTGATTCCGCGATTGCGGTCGAGCGTGTCGCGGACGACGGCACGGTCATTCTGCAGGGCGGCTGGGCGCACGGGCTGACGCTGGGAACGGTGCTGCGC
>JALYOB010000633.1 GCA_030857085.1 Acidobacteriota bacterium
GCCCCGGCCGCCGGAGGCCTCTCGTCGTCTCTACCGCGCCCACCACGGCGGAGGAGGCTGCGGGGAGCGGCGCCCTTGCGCGAAGCCGCCGAAGGGCGCGATCAGCAGCATGCCGGCGACGAAGCCGCCGATGTGTGCAAAGTAGGCGACGCCGCCCATGTCCTGCGCGTCGCGCACGCCGAGAGAGCCGACGCCGCTGAAGAGCTGCAGGATGATCCAGATGCCGAGAATCAGGATCGCGGGCACCTGGCGAACCGTGATGAAAAAGAAAATCGGGATGATCGTCGTCACCTGTGCGCGGGGGTAGAGCACCAGATACGCGCCGAGCACACCGGCGATTGCGCCGGAGGCGCCGATGGCGGGGATCTGCGAGGTGGGGCTGAAAAACGCGTGGGCGAACGTCGCGAGAAAACCGCACAGCAGATAGAAGACGAGGTAGCGGAAGTGCCCGAGGCGATCCTCCACGTTGTCGCCAAAAATCCAGAGATAGAGCATGTTGCTGCCGATGTGCAGCAGACCGCCGTGCAGAAACATCGAGACCACGATCGAAAACAGATCGGCGGTCCAGTAGCCGGCGATCCAGAAGCGCGCCGGGATGAATGCGATCGCGTTGAGCCCGCGTCCGAGCGCGTCGCCGAGCGACAGCTCCCAGAGGAAGGCGAGAATGTTCAGCGCGACGAGCAGATACGTCACGACCGGCACACTGCGCCGTGGATTGTTGTCTCGAAGAGGGATCATTCAGTCTCGCAGCCGCCGCGCCGCGGCAGCGGGCTCGATGATCTCAACAAACGTGCCGGTGCCGAGCTCGAATCCTGCGATGGCAACGACGCGCGGCACGAGCTCGATGTAGCTGTGCGCGGCGGACGTGCGGGGGAAATTGAGGAACATCCAGTTGTACGCATCCGTGATGCGCAGCATGGCCGCCGACGCGTCGCGCAGGAGCGATGCGAGCTCCGCGAACGCGGTTATCGTCGAGACCTCGCTCACGTGCGCCTTCGGCACGATCCATTGCTGATACGGCAGCGATGAGGGCTCGGGGACGAGCCAGCGAAACGAAGGAGTTTCGCGAATCACCCGCGCATCGAGCGCGCACAGCGGACATGGCGAGGCGCGTTCGAATGCGGCGGCTTCGCGTGCGACGCGCGGCGGCGTGAACGGCAGCGGCATCAGTTGCGAGTGCACGTGCGGAATCGACGCACCGGCGCGCGCGCCTTCATTCTTGAAGAGTGCGACGTACGCGGCGTTCGCGTGTGCGCGATAGCGGTCCGCGTACACGCGGACAACATCGTCCGCATGCTCGATCGCGTCGAACGTTGCGCCGTGCACCGGCGACTCCACGATCACCTCAGCACCTTCGATCGAAGGGTACTTGTTCGGAAACGCGCGGACGCGCCACGGATCTCCGCAGCGTTGGAGCTCCGGCGGAGTGTCGCTCTCGTGACCGGGACAGAAGGGGCAGCGCTCGATCTCCTCCTCGTGAAACGCGCGCGGCCGCGACGCACGTCCGGGCGCGAAGAGAACCTCCTCGCCGGTGATTGGGTGGCGGCGGATCATCCGCCCCGTTCCAGTCGCGCCGCGAGCGCGAATCGCTGCACGATGCCGAGCAGCGCGGCTGCAATGATGAGCAGCGACATCCATTCGACGATCCGCAATCCGCCGAACAGCGTCACGTCGCCGCGCAGCACGTGCGAGACGATGGGGAAGAGGATCATGGCGATCACGAACTCCCCGCGGCCGACGGTGTCGTAGTTGCGCTCGCGCCACGTCGCCTCGATCTGCGTCCCAATGTAGCCATTGAGCATGATCGCGATCACGACCGCGAACGCGATCTCGACCCGGACTGCGTTGCCGAGGAGCCAGCCCGTCACGAGGAGCGTGTCACTCACGCGATCGGCGAAATGATCGAGAAAATCGCCATAACGCGAGCTCTTGTTCTGCACGCGAGCAACGATGCCGTCGAACGCGTCCGCAAGTCCGCCGATCGCGAGCAGCACCATCGCCACGAGAAACTGCTGTCGATACAACAGCACCGCCGCAATCACGTTCAGCAGCAGTGCGATGAGCGTGATCGCATTCGGCGAGAGCGGACAGCGTCGCGCGAGCGGCCCGAGCCAGCGAGACAGGCGCTCGCGCCAGACGTTCATGCGCGAGATTGTAGTGGCGCCGCGTCGCGTGACGGCAGTATCGGAGTGCACAGAGTATTCTTGCGTCCATGAATCCCGCGCAGATCGTCCATTCCGACCCGGAAATCCTTGGCGGCACGCCTGTCTTCGTCGGAACACGCGTGCCTGTGGACGCACTCATTGACTTCCTCGAAGGCGGCGAGACGATCGAGAGTTTCCTCGAGAATTACCCCGGCGTCTCGCGCGAACAGGTCGTCGCGTTTCTCGAAGAGGCGAGTCGCGCGTTAGTGGCGAAGATTGCGTGAAACGCGTTCTTTTCGACGAAAACCTGCCACGTTTGCTGCGCCGCCGCCTTGCCGATTTCGAGATCCGGACGGTGCAGGAAGAAGGGTGGGGTTCGTTCCGGAACGGCGAGCTGCTTCGCCGCGCGGAAGGCAACTTCGACGTCCTGCTGACAGCCGATCGCGGGATGCAGTACCAACAGAACCTGACGACCTTCAGCATCGGCGTCGTCGTGATCGTGACGCCCCGCCTTCAGCTTCAGCTGCTCGAGCGTGCGGCAGAGCAGCTCGCGAATGCGATCGAGAGAGTCGCGCCCGGTCAGTTGCTGCACGTGAACGTCGAGCGGTGAGCGGCGCCGCGAGGCGTCCGAGAAGTTCCGCCCGAGCGCAAACCTCCCGGACACCCCGCTGGACTTTCATGGACCGCTGCGGATGTTCCCACGTCCGCCATGGCCTCGCCACTGCTCTCGTTCTTCACCGGCCGCGCGTCGCGCCGCCCCGTCGAAACGGTCGCGCCCGAGCGCACGTTCGCCGAGGTCGTGCTGCCCGCGGAGACGCGCCGGACGCTCGATG
>JALYOB010000185.1 GCA_030857085.1 Acidobacteriota bacterium
CCGCCCCAAAGTGTGCCGCCCTGGTCCATCTTCGTCCAGAGATCCTCGACCTCGGATGGGAAGACGTCGGGGTTCTCCAGCCAGCGGTCAAAGGCGTTGCTGAAGATGCGCTCGCGGAGGAGGCGGACGTCTTCCGCGAACATGGTGAAGAGGCAGCGCATGAGGAACTTCGCCACACGCTCGGGATCGTGCCCGGCGGCTTCGAGCTGCCGCGCGACGTCGGCGACTTGTGCGGCTACCTCACGGGTGACGCGTGCGGCGCGGCGGGTGGGGTCGAGGGAGTAAGGGTCGACGAAAACGCTGCGTAGCGTCTGTAAGTCACTGTAGCGTAAAGATTTATCGGGGGGGGGGGGGTAGCTTGCGCGGCGTCGCGCGCGACAGTGGCCTCAATCAGCGTCGACAGAAACAGCCGCGAATTCTTTGCGTCCGGGAACGGCCGGTAATTGCGCGTACCGTCGAACGACGAATAGAGATCGAAGCAGTATCCGACGTCGGTGACGACCACGAACGGCGGGGTGTCGTCGACGTGCCGCGCGTACTTTAGCGCCTGCCCGAACGCATCCTGCATCGCGATCTGCCAGCGCGGCGTATTTCGGTCGGCGACGCCGATACGACGCGAACCTTCGTGCGATCCCTGCTTTGCCTCCAGGACGAAGTGACCGCGTTTGTACAGATCGATTCGACCGATTGTTACTTTCCGTCCTTCATGCGGAATGGCGACCGGTTTCTCGAACACGTAATCGTCGCGTTCGGGATCAGTGGTGGCGGGATTCGGCGGGTCCACATCGAGCGCACGGCAGACGTCGATGAGGAAGCCTTGCGCGTTCGAACGCTCCGCGCCGGAGGAGTCGCGCCACTTACGGAGGATCTCGGATGCGGTCACGTGGAACGGCGAGTTTAAAGAAGGAGTGATGGATCGGCAAGGCGCGTTCCGCGGCTGACTGATCCGCATTGCGTGGAATTCGGTGCGCGACGTCCGGCGCGGACGCACCAGGCGTGGGCGACAGTCTGACGCCGCAGTCTACGTCGCGCAGAGAATTGGACAAGCCCGTCATTCCGAGGGAGCCTTCCCGCATGCAGCAGAACCACGTCTCCATTGCTGATTTGCCTATCGACGAGAGGCCGCGCGAACGGATGATGCGCGGCGGAGCGGCGTCCCTTTCCGACGCGGAGCTGCTCGCGCTTCTGATCGCACCAGGAAAGCGCGGCAAGAGCTCGATTGACATAGCCCGCGAAGTCGTTGCCGATGGGTTGCTCGCAGTTGCCGGCCGGGAGTGGGTTCCAGGCGCGCAGGCCGGCAGTCTCGGTTCGAGCCGGGTTGCCCGCATCGGCGCGGCCTTGGAGCTGGGGCGGCGTATTGCGGCGCTGTCGACAAGCTCGTCGGAGCCGATTGGCGACTCCGCAAGTGTGGCGCCGCGTCTCATCGCCGCGTACGCCTACCGCCCACAGGAAATTGTCGGCGGCATTTACCTCGACGCGCGCAGCCGCATCGTGCGGGAACGGGAGATCTACGTCGGAACGCTGAGCTCCGCCACCGTCTCACCGCGCGACGTGTTCCGCCACGCGTTCAATGAGCACGCCTCGTCGGTGATCGTCTTTCACAATCACCCGTCCGGCGATCCGTCGCCGTCGGCGCAGGATCTCACCTTTACAAGAACGCTGGCGGATATCGGCGCAGGACTGGGCGTGCACGTGTTGGATCACATCATCGTGGCTTCGAGCGGCTTCGTGTCGCTCAAGCAGCGCGGTCTGCTCTGAGGACAGGCGCTATGCCTCGAACGTGCGGATCACCGCGACGAGCGCGAACCGGTCGTTCTTCAGGTCGATGCGGATCGGCGAGTAGCGTGGATTCGTTGCCTCGAGCATTGTCCGCCCGTTGCGCCGGTCGAGGCGGCGCAGATAGAGCTTCCCATTGAGACGGCAGACCACCGTCTCGCCGTCGGCTGCTTCCTCGTGCTGCGAAGCACGGGCGTAGAGCAGCGAGCCCTCGAGGATCTGCATGGCGTCCGTCCGAACGCGATAGACCCGATTCGCGTGGATCCTCTGATACGCCTCCGGAATTTCCTCGTCGGGAAGTTCCTCCACCTCGTCGTACCTGCTGCCGCCGCGATCGTTGGGCGCGTCATGGACGGCGGTGATGCGCGCTCGGCTGATCCGCTTCTGACGCGCATCGTTGTCGAGCACACGCTCAAGCACGCCGCTGAACTCACGCGCGACGCGCGCGTCGGTTTCTGAGAGACGCATCTGCGGCTCGTCGAACAGCTCACCCCAGGTCAGCCCAGTGGCCCGGAGGATCTTGTCAACGGTGGCGAAGAACGGATTGGCCGTCTTGCCGTTGAGAATGTTGCTGACGGTCGCCTCTTCGAGGTCGGCCCGGTCGGCGACCTCGCGCTGGGTCATCCCCGCGCGATCGAGCCCCCGCCGGAGCCGCTGACCGATCTTCATAGGCGCAACGTACTGGCGTAGATCGGGTTAAGGAGAGCGCAGAAATTAAGCACGACGACAAGTGAGGCGTCGGCGATTTGGTCCGCAAACCAAGAGTGACACCTTTAGTTGTCTTATACGCCAAGCCCTCCCGGATGGCGAGCATCTGTCGCCGCGGTAACACCGCCCGCAGCGACGTTTTCGTGGTGCGCGCCTGCTGCGTTAGAGCGAGCGCCGGCATGCCTGTTGGTTTACGGCTGGTTCCCGCGGCAGCGGGCGAATCTTTCGGTCAGCGACGGGAGATAACCACGGCGACCGCCGAGCGAGAGAACCTGTCACGAACAGATCGATCCGAGCGCGTTTCGAGCCCCTAGATGTGAGGAAGAAATGGAGGGCTACGGCAACTTGGGTGCGTTCACGATGCGAGCGCTGGCCGGAGGACGTGTCGTCCGCTGAGCGGAGTCTTAATCCGCCGCTGTGTAACGACTGCGCGAATGACGTCGATCGGGTGTCCTCCTATGCAACCTCCACGGCCCAATCATCACCAGTGAGGCCCGCGACTGTGATTGCCTGCAGGCACAGTTTGTACACTGCCGCCGCTGACAAGTTCACTTCCATATAAGAGCCGTTCGAGAGTGCGCGTGGCGTGCGGAGAGCGTTGCCGTCCCGATTCACGAAGCGCGGCAATTCGTTGGAGATGCGCTCGAATGAGTCGGGGTCAACGCTGGCGATCGTCTCCAGTGTTTTCGTAGCGACATCGCGCCAGGTGGTAGTCACCTGGCGCTCGCCAAGAACTACGACAGCGGCTGGCGTTCTGCCCGTAACGTCGCCGAGGAGCCGCGACGAAGACGCTGACGTGGCGATTGCCGGCCAAACACGCAGGGCACGATCCGCGAGGTTTTCGCCGCGGGAACGAATCGCGGCTTCGTCCCACTTATCGAGAGATACGAAGTATCGATTCAGTTCGACGTGACTTTCCGCCAGAATGGTCTTTTTCTTTGTGAATTCACTGTTCGACATCTCGGAGTTGTAGCCAGACAGTGTCAAATTGCCGATCGTGTCGAGCCAGACCGCGTGCGTCGTTTCCCACCCTTCGCCGAGGTCTGCTTTCCAGCGAGGCGACACCGTCTGTGGCATCACATGTTCGATGGTCAAAGATGAGAACGGGACCTCCTCGTGGTGATCGAATGACTTCTCGAGGATTTCCAGAATCAGCTTTGTTCGGACCTGGCGCTCGCCGCTGCCGTACAACTTGGCTGATGCCATCCGCTCACGGAACTCAGCGTCTGGCGGATAGTTACGCATCGCGAGCTGCTCGCGTACTCCGGTGCTGAAGCCGGTGTGTCGCCGCGCTTGTGCATAGAGTGGCGGGAACAGCTTGTTGAGGCTGTGCGTCGGAACACCACAGACGAAGCGCCGAATCATGAAGTTCTCCAAGACCGCGAGCACGTCGAGGTATTCGTCCTTCGTCAGTGCGCCCATACGCCAATCCCGGTAGACGTTGAGCAGGAACGGGTAAGCGACCGTCATATCGATACGATTCAGGCGCAGTAGCCGTTCGCGAATGTCCTGGTCCGGTTCCTCGTCTGGGCGAAGCAGTGCGGAGTAGAGCTCCGAAAAGTCCGAGATCTGCCGCAGGTAGGCGCGGACATCCTCCATCGACTTCGGATCGCATTTGGCTTTGAGTGCGAAGTAGACGTCGGTCTGCTTGACGACATCGCCGTCCTTCATCAAAAAGTGGCGTATGAACTCCGTCAGGTCATCGCGGAGTCGTTCCTGCATCGGGCGCCATACCTGGAAATAGAGATGCTCCTGGGCGTCGAATGGCAGGCGCATGAAGAAATAATTGCGGATCAGATCAGCCTGAGACAGCGGCCGTCCTTTGGCGTTGAGACTCTCGAAGATCAGGTGCGGATTATCGTCATGTTCGAGAACGATGCTCACGAGAATCAACTTACTGACGATCATCTCCCGCAGCTTCTCCACTCGTTCCGATGACAACGCGCGGACATGCCGTTCAAAATACTGATATGCCTTGCTGATACTGTCGTCCCGGAGAGTTGTGACGTCGCCGCGGACAATGTCGATGAATGAATCGCGATCGCCTTGTGTGGGGAGAAGCTTGTAAACGTCGTTCCCCGCCTGATAGCGATTCGTCAGCAGCAGTTCCTCAATTTGCGCCGCGAGATGTCCTTCCATCGTTTTCGCGCGGTCGCGCACCGCCGACAGCAGAATCAGAATTGTCGTGAGTCGTTGCTGTCCGTCGATGAGAAGGTACTTTGCGACACCTTCAGGTACGGTCCTCGCCGGCATGGTAACGATCGACCCGATGAAGTGCGGTCGCGGGTCAGTCTCGCCCATCAAGTCGGCGAGGTCTTCCCAAAGGACGCTCCATTCTTTGCGATCCCAGCTGTAGGTGCGCTGGAACATCGGGACGACGTACTGTTTCGTTCCTTCGAGGATCGGCTGCAGCTTTGTTTCTGACGCTTTCATTGGGCTCCTGCGCGTTCCGATTGTTGGTGAGACTTACACACTGGAGTGTCGGAAAACGGAAAATCCCTACCTGAGTCACGCGTACTTACTTTTTTGGGGGGGCGCGGCCTCTATTCAGCAACATCGGGCGAACGCCCCGCGAAAGACGACGAGGCAACGGCAGAGAACGGTAAGATCGCTCGCACGTGCCGTCATAGCGAACGACGCGGCGCTGGGGCCGCCTCGTTCACGATGACGACCACCACCACCCCCAACGATCCCCATCGGCAACAAACCCGAACACTGATACACTGCGCCGCGTCGGTATGAACATCATCAAAAACCGGGTCAACGACGTCACCGTGCTCGACATCCAGGGCGTGATCAAGCTGGGGGAGAGCGCTCGCGAGTTCTCGAGCTATCTCGAGAAAGTCCTCAACGACGAAACCGGTCCGGTGATGATCAACTTCGAGGCCATCAACTACATGGACTCCACCGGCCTCGGCGAACTGATCGGCTACCTGCAGAAGTTCGAAGACCGCCAGCGCAAGATGGCCCTCGTCAAGCCCTCCCATCGCATCCTCGCCCTGCTCAAGATCACGAAGCTCGACACCGTCTTCAAGATCTTCGACTCGCGTGAAGGGGCGATGGAGTATCTGAGCGAGAGCGTGGCGTAACGCGGGTCGACCCGTTGCCCGTTCGCGGTTGCCGGTCTCGGAACGACTGTTGCGAGTGACGGAACGGCGCGGCAACAGGCAACGGGGAACAGGTCACTGGCCCTCGCACTCCTCTTCCATTACTATCCGCGCGTTTTCTTATGACTAACAGCTACATTCCCATCCTGATCATGCTCTTCGTCGCCGTGGCGCTCGGCGCGATTTTCCTCGGGCTGAACTGGATTCTCGGCACGCACCAGCGCAATCCATCCAAGCTCGCGCCCTACGAGAGCGGCGTGCCGCTGCTCGACGAGAACCGCAAGCGCGTCAACGTCCGCTTTTACCAGATCGCGATGCTGTTCATCCTCTTCGACATCGAAGCGGCCTTCCTCTACCCGTGGGCCGTCATCTATCGCGACGCGACGCGCACCCCGAGTGGCCTCAACTGGTTCGTCTTCGGTGAGATGCTCGTCTTCATCCTTCTTCTCGGCGTGGGCTACGTCTACGTCTGGAAGAAGAAGGCGTTCGACTGGAAGTAAGCAAGACATGGCTGATCTTCATCCCGAAAACCCTTACGCCCAGGACCGTTTCCCCGACCCGAACCGCGTCGTCGAATTTCCGGAAGAAGCCCGCAAGCGCTTCGACTACATCCTCTCGCGCTATCCGACGAAGGAAGCCGCGCTCCTGCCGACGCTCCACCTCGCGCAGGAAGTGTGGGGATGGATCTCGCCGGAAGTCGTGCACTACGTCGGCAACCTGCTCGACCTCTCGCCCGCGACTGTGTTCGGCGTGGTCTCGTTCTACAACATGTACAACCAGAGGCCGGTGGGGAAGTATCACCTGCAGGTCTGCACGAACCTGAGCTGCATGGTCTCGAACGCGTATCCGATCTTCGAGAGCCTCTGCGAGCGGCTGCACATCAATCCGGGCGAGACGACGAAGGACGGCCTCTACACGGTGACCGAGGTGGAGTGCCTCGGGTCGTGCGGGACGGCGCCGGTGGTGCAGATCAACAACGACTACCACGAGAACATGGACGTGGAGAAGATGGACGCGCTGCTCACGCAGCTCAAATAGCCGCCCATGGAACCGATCAAAGTCCTCACCGCGAACATCGACAAGCCGAACTCCACGTCGATCCAGACCTACATCGACGCCGGCGGCTATGAAGCCGCGCGCACCGCGCTCGGCATGAAGTGGGAAGACGTCATCCAGGTCGTCAAAGACTCCGAGCTCCGCGGCCGCGGCGGCGCGGGCTTCCCGACCGGGATGAAGTGGTCGTTCGTGCCGCGTAATGCGCCGAAGCCGACCTACCTGCTGTGCAACGCCGACGAGTCCGAGCCGGGCACGTTCAAAGACCGCGTGATCATGGAGAAAGATCCGCATCTCCTCATCGAGGGGATGATCATCTCCGCCTACGCGATCGGCTCCGCGCCGATGTCGTACATCTACATCCGCGGCGAGTTTTATTACGCCGCGACGGTGCTCGATAAAGCGCTCGACGAAGCGCGTGCGAAGGGTTTTCTCGGCAAGAACATCTTCGGCAGCGGCTTCGACTTCGACATCACCGTGCATCGCGGCGCGGGTGCGTACATCTGCGGCGAGGAAACGGGTCTCATTGAATCGGTGGAAGGGCATCGCGGCCAGCCGCGCGTCAAGCCGCCGTTCCCCGCCGTCGTGGGTGTGTTCGGCGGACCGACGGTGGTCAACAACGTCGAGACACTCGCCTGCGTGCCGCTGATCGTGAAGAACGGCGCGGAGTGGTTCAAGTCTTTCGGCTCGCCGAAGAACACGGGGCCGAAGCTCTATTGCGTCTCCGGCAACGTGAAGAAGCCGGGCGTGTACGAGTTCCCGATGGGGCTCAATCTGAAAGAGCTGATCTACGACCATTGCGGCGGCATCACCGGCGACCGCAAGCTGAAGGCGGTCATCCCCGGCGGCGCCTCGGCGCCGATGCTTCTGCCGCACGAAATCGACCTGCCGCTGAATTTCGATGCGGTGATGAAGGCCGGCTCGATGCTCGGTTCGGCCGGCATCATCGTGCTCGACGAGAGCGTCTGCATCGTCGATGCGGTCTGGCGTCTGGCGAAGTTTTTCGCACACGAGTCGTGCGGTCAGTGCACGCCGTGCCGCGAAGGCACGAACTGGATGGAGTCGATCCTCCTGCGCCTCGAAAAAGGTGAGGGACGGCAGCAGGACGCGGATCTGCTGCTCGACATGGCCGACAACATCGGCGGCAAGTCGCTCTGCGCGCTGGGCGACGCGGCGATCGGCCCGGTGATCTCGTCGATCAAGAAGTTCCGCGACGAGTATCTGCATCACGTGACGCACAAGAGCTGCCTTCCGGAGACGCGCAAGTACCGCCGGATGGACATGGTCTCGGCGCACTAGTGTGGAGTGCGGCGACGCGAGTCGCCGCTTTTCCTGCGGGCGGAGTGAAAGCGGTGACTGGCGTCACCGCACTCC
>JALYOB010000634.1 GCA_030857085.1 Acidobacteriota bacterium
GGTGAGGGGCTGCCACGGAGAAGGTCCTTCGCTTCGCTCAGGATGACACGGTGGGCGCCTGCGCCCGCCGTCCCGCCAGAATCTTCACAAACGACCTTGACCGCAGTTCCTCCAGCGTCAATCCCGTCGCCAGTGCTTCCTGCTCGGTTAATGCGCCGCTGTTCATGCCGCGCAGAAAGTAATTGAGTAGTCCCTGCCCTGTGGCGGCGTCATCGAACACATCGCCGACCAGCGTCGCCTGTCCTGCTTTCTCCATGAAATTGCGCAGGCGCTCTGTGGCTGCGCTCAGGCCGGAGAGGAAAAAGTCATAAACGGCGGCATAACGGGTGGGCAATTGCGCGGGATGCAGATCCCACCCCTGATAGTACGCGTGCACCAGTGAGTGTCGGATGTGCTCCACGTGCAGTCGCCAGGCGCGATGGATCGTGTCGCGGTCGCCGATCGGCAGAATGTTCGTCGCGCCGTCGGAGAGCCACAATCCGGTGCCCGAATACGCCACCTGCATCATGTGCCGGGCGAAGTCGCATGCGGGGTGATCCATCCGCTGCTCGGCCGCGGTGATGTTGCAGCTCGCCGTGTAGTCGTATGTGCCGAAATGGGCCGCCACTGCGCGTCCGCGGGCGGCGTCGAGAAACAGCGGCAGGTTCGAGGCGCCGTTCTCACTGAGGATCGATTGCGTCGTCTCGATCATGAATTCGAGCCGCAGCGTATTGGGCGCGAGGCCGAGGCGGGGCTCCATGGCGTCGAAGACGTCGGCAAGGAGCGTGACCTGCTCCGGCAATTGAATCTTCGGCAGCGTGACCACGAAATTCTGCGGCAGCTTGCCGCCTGATTCTTCAATGAGCGTCGTCAGCACGATGTCCATCGTGCGGAGGCCGCGGCGCATCAGTTCCTGCGAGAAAGGCTTGATGCGGATGCCGACGAATGGCGGCAGCGTGCCCTCGCGCATACCGACGGCAAGCTCACGCCCGACGATTTCCGCCTGACGATCTTCCTCCTCATCCGGACGATTGCCGTAGCCGTCTTCAAAGTCGACGCGAAAGTCCTCGACCGGCTCCGCCGCGAGCTTTTCGACCACCCGCTGCCATACCGTTTCCGCTCGCGTTTCATTGAGATCGATCGCGCGGGCAAACGTAAATGGATCGACGCCGTGCTGATCGAGAATGCTGGCCGCCTTCTCCCCCAGCTTGCGCGTCGTGTCGTGTTTGAAGAGGTGCGCCCCGCCATAGACGGTATGAACCGGCTGACGCTCCCCCGCACTGCCAGGAAAGCGGCGCATGAACGGCACGAGTGCGCGCTCGAGGGGGGTGGACATGGTGGTGAGTTCGGATTCGGAGATCGTGGTTTTCATAAAGTAGCGTGTAGCGTGTGGCGAGTTGCCAGGGCGGTGTCGCCCGGGCGGAGAGGCCCTGGCAACGCGCCACTCGCCACGCGCCACTCCTTGCTAATGTTTTCGAACGAAATGCGCCGCCACCCACCCCACCAGCGTCAATGCGGCGATGACGAGCCAGTTGTATTGCTGGCCGAGGAGGGCGACGGGGTAGTGATTGCTGATCATCAGCATCACCACGGGGATGACCATGTAGGTATTGTGCTTCGAGCGGAATTTGGCGCGGTCGGCGAGGCGCTGGTCGGGCTCGCGGCCTTCGCGGACGTCGGCCACCATTTTCCTCTGTGCTGGGAGAATGCGCATCCAGACGTTGGCGGCCATGCAGGTGCCGAGGAGGGCGCCGATGTGGAGGAAGGCGGCGCGGTTGCTCATGACGTGCGGGAGCCACCAGGACAATGCGACGAGCAGCACGAACGAAATCGCAATTGCGAGCGGTTCCATGCGCGCCAATGGCGAGAGCCACAGCAGGTCATAGACGATCCAGCCCACAATGAGCACGCCGATGCCGATTGCCGCCGCCACAGGGAACGATGGTTTGCCCGGTTCTCCGTCGACGAGGAGGCCGCCGAGGTAGTAGACGACGATGAGCAGCGGAAAGCCGCTCAGCCAGTTCATTGCCGCCTCCCACTTGAACCAGTGCAGCGTGTGGGAGGGCGAAGGCTTACTGGTCTTATTGACCACATAAAAACCGCCGCTGTGGACCATCCACACCTGTTCCGGATCGCTCGTGTGGAAGCGGCGGTCGAGCCAGGTGAAGTAATACGTCGCGCCGACCCACATGATGCCGGAGAAGACATGCGTCCAGCGCAGGGCGAGATTCAGCCACTCTTGTACTGTGTAGTTCAACCGACCGCTGCTCCTCTTCGCGCGTATTCCGTGAGGCGCGACAGAATTTCTTCATTCGTCGCGGGGATTTTCAGCTTCGCGATTTCGCCATTGGAGACGAACGACAATGCGTGCTTGACCGCGCACCAGGCGGAAATCGCCATGAGCAGCGGCGGCTCGCCGACGGCTTTGCTGCCGGCGACGTTGACCGGATTGTCGTGCTCGATCCAGTCCATGTTGAACGTCTCGGGAAGGTCGTTGATGTTCGGGATCTTGTACGTGGTCGGCGAATGCGACAACAGCTCGCCTTTGCCGGTGTAGCGCAGCTCTTCGGTGGTCACCCATCCGAGGCCCTGAATGAAGCCGCCGACGAGCTGTCCGCGATCGACGCCGGGATTGATGGAGCGGCCGATGTCCATCAGCACATCGCTCCGCAGCACCTTCAACTCCCCCGTGAAGCGGTCCATCAGAACTTCGGAACAGGCCGTGCCCATCGTGTAATAGAGGAACGGCGTGCCGCGGCCGCTGGTCCAGTTCCAATCGAGGCGCGGAGTTGCATAGAAACCCCGTTCGCCGAGGGAGACGCGCTCCATGTAAGCGGCCTTGACGAGCTTTTCCCACGGCATGGGTCCGAGCTGCTTTTCGACTTCGTCCAGACGCGCGCGGATGCGGCGGCAGGCATCGACGGCCGCGCTGCCATTGAGATCAGCGGCGCTCGACGCCGCAGTGGCGGAGGTGTTGTTGTTCTTTT
>JALYOB010000186.1 GCA_030857085.1 Acidobacteriota bacterium
TTCCACCCCTCCGTATCGGCGGTCGCGCGCCTGGAAGTCGATGATCGCCTCGAACAGGTTGCGACGGCGAAAGTCGGGCCAGAGCACTTTCGTCACGTGAATCTCGGCGTACGCGATCTGCCACAGCAGAAAATTCGAGACGCGGAGTTCGCCGCTCGTGCGGATCAGCAGATCGGGATCGTCGACGTTGGCGGTGTAGAGGTGATCGGCGAAGAAAGCCTCGTCGATCACCGCGTCGGTCATCTCTTTCTCGCGCAGCGTCGCCATGATGCGGTTGCATGTGTCGACGATCTCCGCCCGGCCGCCGTAGTTGAGCGCGATCTGAAAGAGAAGGCCGGTGTTTTCGGCCGTCTTCTCCTGCGCATACCGCAGCTCGCGCTGCACGGAAGGATCGAGTCCGTCGACGCGGCCGATGGGAACGAAGCGGATGTTGTTCTCCATCAGCGTCTGCAGCTCTTTGCGGAGGTACTCCTTGAGCAGCATCATCAGCGTCGCCACTTCGTACCGGGGGCGCTTCCAGTTCTCGACCGAAAACGCATACAGCGTGATGACGCCGAGCTCGAGCCGCGCCGCGGTTTCGACGGTCTCGCGCACCGAGGCGATGCCGGCGCGGTGGCCTTCGACGCGCGGCAGGCTGCGGGCGCGCGCCCAGCGGCCGTTGCCGTCCATGATGACCGCGACGTGACGCGGCAGCCGCTTGAAGTCGATCTTCTCGAGGAGTGTCTCCTCGAGCGAGCCCGGCTCGGCAAGCTTGCGGACGTCGATCATCAGTGGAGGGATGGTATCAGTAACGAATCTCGCGCAACACCAGCCCTTTCGCCGGCGCCGTCCATCGCGCCTCGGTCATCAGCGCGCCGGCAGACAACTTCCCCCGTCCGATCTCGATGAGCGATCCGGCAATGCGGCGGACCATGTAGCGGAGAAAACCGTCGGCGCTGACGGTGATCGTGATCTGCGCGCTGTCGCGCTCGACGCGAATCGCATCGATGGTGCGCGTGGTCGAGCTCACTTCCGGATCGGCGACGGTGAACGCTTTGTAGTCATGCGTTCCGACGAGTTGCTGCGCCGCCTCGTGCATGCGCGCGACGTCGAGCGTCTGCGCGACATGCGCGTGCGTTTCCGCCGCGAACACGTCCGCCACTTCGGCGTTCCAGATGCGGTACTCGTACGTTTTCGTTTTCGCGGAGAAACGGGCGTGAAAGTCGTCCGCCACTTCCTCGACGCGCACGATGCGCACGTCGTGCGGAAGGATCTGATTGAGTCCGAGCACGAGCCCGCGCGCCGGAATCGCAAACGGCGCGTCGATGTGCGCACGCTGCCCGGCTGCATGAACTCCCGCGTCGGTGCGCCCCGCGCCATGCACGCGCACCGGCTCCCGAAACATCTTCGCCAGCGCTTCTTCCACCACCTGCTGCACGCTCACACCATTGGCCTGCATCTGCCAGCCGGCGTAGCGGGTGCCGAGGTATTGGAGGGTGAGGAGAAAGCGCATAGGAGTTGTCGGTGGTCGGTGATCGGTTGTCGGTCTGGCCCGTGAGCACCGACAACCGACAACCGAGAACCGACAACGGCGCCGCAGCGCCTACTGATTCTGCGCGATGATCTGCTCGCGGCTGAAGCCGCTCGTGTTCGAGATCTGATCGACGACGCCGAGGGAGATGCGATTGAGGCCGCGTTCGACGAGCAGTTCCACGCTGTACGTGTAGAACTTTCCGCGAATGGTCTTCATGTCGGCGGCGGGGATGCGCACCTGGTGCGATTTGCGGTTTACCTCCGACAGGTCGTTGTCCTTGTTGCCGACGACGACGTAGACGTCGAAGCCGCCGACGTATTCGGTCTCACCCTGCGGCAGCAGCGTCAGGTTTTCGATTGGGATCTGGATGTCCACTTTCACGCGGAACAGCCCTTCATCTTCCGGAACCGGCGGGGCGATGCGGGCGAGGATGCCGAGGTCGTTGTCTTTGACGCGATAGAGAAGGTTGGCGATGACGCGATCGCTCATCTCCGCATAGACAGACTTTTCGACGAACGTCTGGCGATTGCGGACACGGTAGTCCTTGTTCTTCACGCGCACGGTGAGGTAGCGCTGGCGGTCGACGCGCTCGGTGCCGGCGCGATAGCCGAGTGAGTAGTAGGCGTCGAGATCGCGATTGATCTTCTCGAATGCGGCGGCGAAGTTGTTGGTGTTGACCGAGGCGAGGCCGCCGGTCATCTGCGCCATCATCTGCATCGACTCGGTCGTGTTCGTGAGCGCGGCATGCGTCACGAGCGCCGAGGTCGGGCGCGAATTTTCGGCCGACATTTCGGCGCCGCCCTGCAGACCGGCCGCATGAACCGTGTAGAGCGTGATGTTGTTCGCGTTGGCCGCTTTCGCCACCGACTGGATGAGCTGCGTGCCGTCGTAGGTCATCGCCTCGATCGTGCTCGAGCCCATCGACATCCAGCCGCGTTCCTTCGCCGCGTCGTCGAGGTAGGCGAACATTTCGCGCCCCGGCGAGATCGGGAAGCC
The DNA here is from genome assembly GCA_030857085.1 of Acidobacteriota bacterium. Taxonomy (GTDB): domain Bacteria; phylum Acidobacteriota; class Thermoanaerobaculia; order Gp7-AA8; family Gp7-AA8; genus QHVT01. The sequence continues at coordinate 2,510 of JALYOB010000186.1, forward strand.
TTCACTGGTGAGGACGAGGATCTTCTTCCCTTCGACGCCGGCGAGCGTCGACATGAGTGCGTTGATCGACGAGACGCTCTGACGGAGATCGTGCTCGACCGAGGAGGCGTACGTGCGTGCGGTGGCGAGGGCGTCATCGTACGAACGGGCGTCGCGGATGCGCGTCTCGGTGGTCTTGCGCTCGCTCGTGTTCGCGAGGCCGAGGCCGGACTCGCCGGCGATCGCGTCGAGGATCGACTCGATCTGTGACGCGTCTTTCGTGAACGGCACGCGCACTTTCATGCTGCGGTTGTAGGTCGCGACCATCGCCTCGTCGCCCGGGCGCATGGCCGTCTTGAGGAACTCCTTCATCTGCATGAACACGCGGTTGCGGTTGAAGGGAGCGAGCGAGAGGTTGTCGATGTAGAAGATGATCCGGCGCTTCATCTGCTCCGGAACTTCGGCTGCCGCTTGTGCGGGCGCGGGCGCGGGAGCCTGACGGCCGGCTTCGGACGCGATGACGTTCTTCGCGCGCGTTCCTTCGACCTCGTAAAAGTTCGAGATCGTCTTCGGGACGCCGTTCTCGAGCACTTCGAAGTCTTCCTTCTTCAGGCCGGGAACGAAGTTGCCCCGTTTGTCGGTGACGACGACGTCGACGTTGATGACGCGGACGTCGATGCTCTCGACCAGCTTCGGCTGCTCGGGTTCGTTCGTCTTTTTCTGTGCGAAGAGCGGCGCCGCGAGCGCGAGCGCGAGAATCGTGGCGAGACAGCGGTTCAAGGCGTGGCCTCCGGATTCGAGTTGCGTGATGCACGTCGAATGCGGCGCGCGGGCAGGGCTCGCGCGAACCGCTCATGAACGTGCAACCGCTTGGACGCATCGGCCCCGGCACACGTTACGCGCGCTGTGGCGCGCCCCGTGCGAGAATAGGGACCGCGGGAAGGAAACCCTGCCGCAAGGCGAAAATTCCGATGCGAGCGCCCGGGCAAGTGCAATCGGCAAAACAAGATCCGCTGAGCTTCTCGAAGATGGCCGGCGGCGGAAACGACTTCGTCGTCATCGACAATCGCGCCGGCAAAATCACCGACGCGAGCGAGCTCACCCGCCGCATCTGCACGCGTGCACTCTCCGTCGGCGCCGACGGCCTCATTCTCATCGAGAGCTCGGCCCGCGCGACGTTCCGCATGCGCTACTACAACTCCGACGGCTCGCTGGCGGCGTTCTGCGCGAACGGCACCCGCTGCGCCGCGCGATTCGCATTTCTCAATGTGATCGCCGGAAAGAAGATGACCATCGAGACGGATGCCGGCATCGTCGGCGGCGAGATCAGCGATGGCGGCTTCGTCACGCTCTCATTGCAGCCGCCGCATTCGTTCCGGGCGCAGCGGCCGGTGACGGTGGGGACGAACGGGGTTCACGGCAGTTCGATCATGGTCGGCGTGCCGCATTACGTCGTCTATCTCCGCGACGACCTCTGGTCGCAGGACATCGTGCCGCTGGGCCGCGCGATTCGTACGCATCCGGAGCTCGTGCCCGACGGGGGCGCGAACGTCAATTTTGTGACCGTGCGCGGCCCGAACGCGATCGAAGTCCGCACCTACGAACGGGGCGTGGAAGGCGAAACGCTTTCCTGCGGCTCGGGCGTGGTTGCGTCCGCGGTGGTGAGCGGGATGTTTCGCAAAGTGCAGTCGCCGGTCTCGGTGCTGACGCGCAGCGGCATCACGCTCGAAGTGTCGTTCACGATGCGCGACGGCCATCCGGAAGAAGTGCGATTGAAAGGCGACGCGCGCCTGATCTATCGCTCCACGTTGACGCCGGAGACGCTCGACGGCTTCGATCCGGAGTTCGTGCGCGATCCCGCCGCAAGAGTGCCGGTCGTTTCGTGAAGGCGCTGCAGTGGACTCTGGCCGCGGCCCTCGCGGCGTACGCGGCGCACCTCAGTGTGCTGTACGAAACGCCCATCGATCGCGCGCTGCCTCTGATCGCAGTTGCGGTGACGCTTTGCGCGGCGGCCTCGTATCCGTCGGTGATGCTCGGCCTGCCGCTGCTGCTTCTCGCGTCGCAGACCATGACCAGTGAGCCGATCCGGCTCGCGTCCTACGGCGCGATCTGCGCGGCGGCAATGGCGATCGCGCTCGCGCATCGAGAACGCAACGCGGTGATTCTTACGATCGTCCCGATCGTGCTGCTGCGCTGGATTCCGCTCGAACAGGTGCGCATCGGACGGGAGTTGTTTCTGATCGCGATTGCCATTGCGATCGCATTCGTGTTGCGCCGCACACCGCTAGCGATCGTGGTGGCGGTTGGTGCCGCATTCGTCACACCTGCGATTCCGTTGCGCACGCTGGCGGTGCCGCTGCTCGTGCTCATCGTGGCAATCGCCGCACGCGCATTCGGAATGCCGCGCATCGAGGCGGTGTGGCCGTCCGCGATCGCGATGTCGTACGCGCTGCTCTTTTTCGCCTGGAGCGGCATCGTCGCGCGCGCGGTCCCCTATTTTTTTCACAAGCCGCGTCCGGCCTTGCTGCGCCAGCAGGTGCAGGTCGCGCTCGCGCCGCGACGCAGTCTCACGCTCGCCGTACCGGAAGGAGCGCAGTCGCTCGTCGTCTCGGGCGCCAACGTCGCGCATCTCCGCCGCGGCGCAATCCTCGGCACGATCGCCCCGGGCAACATTCGCGTGCGCATCGGCGATGCGGCCGACTGGGGCGGGCTGCGGCGCGAGGTCTACTTTCGGACGCGCAATCCGCTGCCGCGCGATCCTGCGGGCGGCGTGCGCGGATACGGGTATGAGGCGTGGGTCGACGGCCCCGGACGCGTGCCGCTGCCGCCCGGCGCACGGACGATCGTGGTGACGGGCGATGCGTCGCTGCCCGCGAATGCGTCGCTGCAGGTCGAAGGATTCGAGTGATCGTCGCCGCGATTGCGCTCTCGCTCGCCGCGCCTCTGGTCGTGCTTCGACGGCGCACGCTCGTCGCGTACTACGCGGCCGATGCGGCGATGTGGCTGTTTGCAATTCTGCTGCGCCGTCATTTCCCTCAGGTCGACTTCCGGCTGGCGGCGATCGTCTTCGCCGGATTGCACGTGGTTTCGCTGTCGCTCTTCATCGCCTGCGGACGCGACGTGCGTTGGTCGGCGATGCGCGGGGCGCTGCTGGCGGGCATCGTCTACGCGCTCGCGATTCCGCTGATGCAGGTGCATCCGCTCGATGGCGACGAGCCGTACTACGTCGCCGTCACCGATTCCCTCGTACACGATCGCGACTTCGATCTGCGCAATCAATACGCCGCAACGGGACTGAAACCACAATTCAATGACCCAGTCGGTCCGCACGGTGAGCAGTACTCGCGGCATGAGCCGTTTCTCTCGATTCTGCTCATCCCCGGATTCGCTCTGTTCGGTGTGAACGGCGCGATCGCCACCATCGTTTTGTTCGGCGTGCTGCTCGTCCGCTCGACCATTCGATTGATAGAAGACGAAGGCGTCGCGGACGAACAGGTGCGGGCGGTCTTCGCGTTCTTCGCGTTCGCGCCGCCCGTGCTCTATTACGCCACGCGCATCTGGCCCGAAGTGCCCGCGGCTTTTTTCTTCGTCGAAGCAGTGCGCGGCGTGCGTGCGCAGCGGATGCAGCGATGGATCCCGGCACTCTTCGGTCTGGTGATGCTGAAGCTGCGGTTTCTGCTCGCGGCGGTCGGTCTGCTGGCGGCGATCGGCTGGCGCATCGTGCGCGCGCGCCGCAATCGCGAGCTGCCGCGCATCGAACCAAAGTACGTCGTGCTGGCGCTGCTCATCATCCTCGCGCCGCTCGTGCTCCTCTATCTTCTGACCGGCAGCGCGACGAACGTGCACGTCTGGGGCGAGCTCTTGCCCGCGCCCGGCGAGCGTTACGTTACCGGTTTCTTCGGCCTCCTCACCGACGGGATGAGCGGCATTCCGTTTCAGGCGCCGTTTTATCTCTTCGGCCTTTTCGCGCTCACGCGCTGGAAGTCCGCCCCTCCCGCATTCCGCCTCGGCACGTTTGCCGGCGCGATTTACGTCCTCTACCTGTTGCCGCGTCCTGAGTGGTACGGCGGCTGGTCCCCGCCGCTGCGCTATCTCGTGTTCCTGCTGCCGATCCTCGCGTTGGGCGCGGCGTCGATGTGGGACCGCATCTCGCGCGGTGCGATCGCGCTGTTCGCCGCCTGGACCTTCGGCCTCGCCATTCACGCGCTCGCGTATCCGTGGCGTTTGTTCCACATCGCGAACGGCGAGAACGCGGTAGGGGAGTGGCTCTCCGCGACGCAGCATGCCGATTTCTCGCGCCTCTTTCCGAGCTTCATCCGCATGAATGACGCCTCGTGGATCGGCGTCGTGATCGTGCTGGCGATCATCGTCATCGGCGTGCGCCGGACGAAGATCGATCTGGTCATTCCGCTCGCATCGCTCGCGATCGCCTTCGGCTTCGCGCATGCGCGCCAGCCGGGCGCGCGCGTCGAATTCGAAGACGCGCACGTCATTCGCGAAGGAGGCAAGCTCTATCCGGAGATGTACGCGATGATGCGGACGCAGTATCGCGGGGGCTGGGTGCTCGATGCCGGCCAGTCGCTCTCCTTTCTCGCGAAGCGCGGCTCGCACACCATCCACGCCATCACCGGCCTCGGCGCCACGATCGAGCTTGCAGATCAGGCGTACGTCCTCGCTCCGGCCGATGGGTATCAGCGCATCCGCGTGAGCATCCCCGAAGACGGCCGGGTGACCTTGCGCTGCACGAGCGGCGCGATCAATCTGGATCGGATGGAGCGCGAATGATCGACGTGATCGTGCTCGACGTCGACGGCGGAGCGATGCTCGAGGAGTGTCTCGCCTCGATTGCCGCGCAGACGATCGAGGCGCGCGCGATCGTGTTCGACAACGGCTCCCGCAATCCCACTCCGAATGCGATTCGCAGCGAGCGCAATCTCGGCTTTGCCGGAGGTTGCAATGCCGCGCTCCGCCACTCCACCACTCCTTACGTCGCGGTGGTGAACAACGACCTCGTGCTCGAACGCGACTGGCTGGCCATCGTGCGCGACGCGCTCGACCGCGACGAAAAGCTGGCGGCAGTGCAGACGATCATCCGCCGTCCCGACGGCCGCATCGACGGCGCAGGCATCGACGTCAGCGACGGCACGTATCGCCAGATCGGCCACGGCGAAACGATCGGCGTGCCGCTCGCGGTGCCGTGGGGCGTCTCCGCAACAGCCACGCTCTACCGTCGCGCGGCGATCGGCGAGCACCTCTTCGACGAACGCTTCTTCGCCTACTACGAAGACGTCGAGCTCTGCGCGCGCCTGCACGAGCAGCTCTGGCGCACGCGCGTGCTGCCGGTTGTGAAAGCGACGCATCGCGGCTCGCAATCGGCGCGGCACCTCCCGCACGCCCAGCGCCTGAAGACCCACAACCGCTACTTCGTCGCGCGCATGCATCCCGGCGTCGGCCGCATCTCCGCGTTGCTGTGGGAGGATGTGAAGCTGTTGC
>JALYOB010000187.1 GCA_030857085.1 Acidobacteriota bacterium
CCCCCCCCACTCCAGATTATGATTCGACGAGGCTTCGCAACTGGCGTGAGGCCACGCTCAGCATCGCCAGATCGACAGTGCTTGCGGCGCGGAACTCCTGCATCGTCTGGTCGACGCGTTCCACCACCCGCGGGCGTTTCGCCAGCCACGACTCGACGCGATCACTGCCGCCCGTGTTGCCGTTCGTCTCGCCGATGACGCGCGAGGCGAGCACGCTCTGGTAGTTGAACAGATCGTCCACCACCGCGGTGAGCGCGCTCTTCTGCCACGGCGTTTCTGCGGCAACCGACTGGCTCGACGCGCGGAGACGATCGAGCGCGAAACGCTCGCCCACGCCAAAGTAGACGCGTGCGACGTCTTCCACGCCATGCGCGGCATCGGTGCGCATGATGCGGATGATGTCCATCGCGGAGCTCATCACGTCGAGGCTGGCCATCCGCTTGGCGAGCGACTCCGGAATCTGATCTTCCATCAGCTCCGCCTGCCGCACGCGCACGCGGCCCAGCATCGCCGCGGGCAGCACGTCGACGAGACGCTCGTTGATCGCCTCGATGCGCGGACGGAACTCGCTGGTCAGCGCCGCGATGTCGAGCTTCGGATAGCCGCTGTTGAGCAGCCAGAGAATCGACCGCTCGAGCAGACGCGCGACCGCGACCATCATGTCCAGCTGCACGGCCGCGGGGAGTTTGTTGTCGAGCGATTCGATCTCGCGCCAGATCGTGCGCAGGTCGAACGAGTCGCGCATGATGATGAACGCGCGCGCCACGTCGGCGTAACTCTTCCCCGTCTCGTCGCACATCTGCCAGGCGAACGTCGGGCGCACGCGATTGATCATCGCGTTCGTCACCACCGTCGCCACGATCTCGCGGCGCAGACGATGACGCTCGATCGCCGGACGGAACCGGCCGCGCAGCTCATCGGGGAAATACAGCACGAGATCGTTCGCGAGCTGCGGATCGTCCGGCAGATCGGTCTTGAGCAGATCCTCGAACAGCACCAGCTTCGCGTACGCGAGCAGCACCGCGAGCTCCGGACGCGTGAGGCCGAGGCCTTGGGTATGACGCTCGGAGATCGTCTCGTCGTCCGGCAGACCTTCGATTGCGCGATCGAGTTTGCCCGCCTTCTCGAGGCCGCGCATGAAGCGCGCCTGTCCGTCGAGCGCTTCCTCCCCCACCGTCTGGGTGATGGAGATCGCCTGGGTCTGCTCGTAGTTGTCGCGCAGCACGAGGCCGGCCACGTCGTCGGTCATCTCGGCGAGGATGCGGTTGCGTTCCTCGATGCCGGTCAGCTCGCCGCGCGTGATCGCGTCGTACAACAGAATCTTGATGTTGACCTCATGATCCGAGGTGTCGACGCCGGCCGAGTTGTCGATCGCGTCGGTGTTGATGCGTCCGCCGTTGAGCGCGTACTCGATGCGCCCCTTCTGCGTGAAGCCGAGGTTCGCACCTTCGCCGACGACTTTCACGCGCAGCTCGTTGCCGTTCACGCGAATCGCATCGTTCGCGCGATCGCGCGCGGCCGCGTGGTCTTCCCACGACGCCTTCACGTACGTGCCGATGCCGCCGAGCCAGAGCAGATCGGCGTGTGCGAGCAGAATCGCGCGCATCAGTTCATTCGGCGTGACCACGCGCTTCGGCAGATCGAAAAGCGCCTGCATTTCTTCGGAAACATGAAGTGTTTTCGCGCTCCGCTCGAACACCGCGCCGCCCTGCGAAAGCAGCTCGGCGTTGTAGCCGTTCCAGTTCAGACGGTTGTCGAACATGCGCCGGCGCTCTTCGAATGCGCGCGCCGGATCGGGATTCGGGTCGACGAAGATGTGCGAGTGATTGAACGCCGCGAGCAGCTTGATGTGCGGCGAGAGCAGCATCGCGTTGCCGAACACGTCGCCCGACATGTCGCCGACGCCGACGCAGGTGAAGTCTTCACTCTGCGTATCGACTCCGATTTCGCGGAAGTGGCGCTTGACTGCTTCCCATCCGCCGCGCGCGGTGATGCCCATCCCTTTGTGGTCGTAGCCGGCCGAGCCGCCCGACGCGAATGCATCGCCGAGCCAGAAGCCGTATTCGGCTGAAATCGAATTCGCGAGATCGGAGAACGTCGCCGTTCCCTTGTCCGCGGCGACGACGAGATACGGATCATCACCATCGCGGCGCACGACGTCACGCGGCGGCAGCACTTCATCGCCGCGCAGGTTGTCGGTGATGTCGAGCATGCCGCGCAGCAGCGTCTTGTACGACTCGATGCCTTCCTGCTGGAACGCGGCCCGATCCGTGGACGGATTCTTCACGACGAAGCCGCCCTTCGAGCCCATCGGCACGATGACTACGTTCTTGACCATCTGCGCCTTCATGAGGCCGAGGATTTCGAAGCGGAAGTCTTCGCGGCGATCGGACCAGCGGATGCCGCCGCGCGCAACCTTGCCGCCGCGCAGGTGAATGCCTTCCATCCACGGCGCGTACACGAAGATCTCGTACAGAGGCCGCGGCAACGGCAATTCGGGCACCGCGTGCGAGTCGAGCTTGAACGACAGATAGAACTTGCGATTGCCGTTCTCGTCGCGCTGGAAGTAGTTCGTGCGCAGCGTGGCCTCGATGAGGCTCACGTACAAACGGAGAATGCGATCTTCGTCGGGATTGGTGACGCGTTCGAGCGCGTCTTCGATCTGCGAGCGAATGCCGAGCGACGCCCCTTTGCGTCCCATGCCCGCATCACCGATCGCCGGATCGAAGTAGTTGCGGAAGAGCGCAATGACGTTGCGCGTGATGTCAGGATGCTTCGCGAGCGTCTGCTGGATGTACCCCTCGGTCAGCGTGACGCCGACCTGGCGCAGGTACTTTGCGTACGCGCGCAGGATCACCACTTCGTGCCACTCGAGCTCCGCGACGAGGATCAGGCGATTGAAGCCGTCGCTCTCCGCCTGACGCGTCCAGACGCGAATGAACGCGTCCTGGAACTTTTCTTTGACCGACGCGAGATCGTCCTGCATCCCTTCCGCGTCGAGGCTGAAGTCGCGAATGCGCACGCTCTGCGTCGCGCCGAGCGCCTTCACTTCATACGGCACTTCCGCGAGCACGCGCACGCCCATGTTTTCGAGGCGGGGCATGATCTCGGAGAGCGGCACCGGCGGTCCGGAGTGAATGATCTTGCAGTGGAACTGGCGCTGGTCGCTGCGATGGCGATAGAGATCGACGACGAGCTCTCCGGTCGCGAGCACGTTCTCGACATGGCGAATGTCGTACAACGCCGCCTCGGCGGAGAAGCGCTCCTGATATGCAACCGGAAACGCCTTGCCGTAGCGATGATGGAGATCGATGCCGACTTCTTCGCCGAGGTTCGTGCAGAGCGCGTCGAGAAGACGATCGCTCCACGTGCGCGCGACCTCGCCGATGATTGCTTCGACGCGGCGAATGTCGACCTCGGGAATCTGTCCCGGAGTCGTGCGGACGATGAACAGTCCGCGCGCGAGCGGTGAGGTGGTGATGTGGTCATACACCTCGGTCTCGCGGCCGTTGAAGACTTCTTCGAGCACCTGACGCGCGCGCTCTTTGAACTCGGGCGTGTAGCGATCGCGCGGCACGAACACGTAGCAGGAGACGAAACGCTCGAAGACGTCCGTGCGCGTGAAGACCGCCACGCGCTGGCGCTCCTGAAGCAGAAGGATGCCGCGTGCGACGTCGAACAGTTCCGTGTCGGTGATCTGGAAAAACTCGTCGCGCGGGAACGTCTCGAGGATGTCGACCAGCGCCTTGCCGTTGTGCGAATGCGGATCGAGTCCGGCGCGATCGAGTGTGCGCGTCGCCTTCAGACGCAGCATCGGGATGTCGCGCACGCTGCGGTTGTAGGCGGCGGAGGTGAAGAGTCCGAGGAAGCGATCTTCGCCGACCAGATTGCCTTCGGCGTCATAGCGCTTGATGCCGATGCGATCCATCGCGACGTTGCGATGAATGAGGCTGCGGCTGTTCGCTTTCGTGATGATGATCAGATCTTTGCGACGCGCGTATGCGCTGAATTCGGCCGAAAGCGGACGATCGCCGCGTTCGACGGACGTCGTGCGAATCTCCCGCAGGATGCCGAGACCGGACTCCGGAATGGGGCGGAGATAGTCGCCGCCGTCGTGCGTTTCGAAGGTGTAGCGGCGATGACCGAGGAAGATGAAGTTGCCCCGGTCGAGCCACTGCAGAAACGCCTTCGCTTCTTCGATCTCTTCAGCCGGCATCGGCAGCGATGCGGTCTCGAGCTCGCGCACGTCATCCTGCAGGCGCGCCCGCATGGTGCGCCAGTCGGCGACGGAGAGACGCACTTCGTGGAGGATGTTCTCGAGCGAGGCGCGAATCGATTCGAGCTCGTCGGCCGACGTTTCCTGATCGATCTCGACGTGCATGTACGACTCGACGATCGCGTCGGAAGGCGCGCCTAACGTGTCGGTGAGCTCGAGGCGATTGCCGCTCGCATCGCGGCGCACGCGGATGATCGGATGCAGCAGCAGGTGGATCTTCCGCTCGCGCCGTTGAATCTCGGCGCTGACGGAATCGACGAGGAACGGCATGTCGTCGTTGACGATCTCGATCACGGTGTGTTCGAGACCCCACCCGCCGCTTTCACGCTGCGAGGGATTGAAGAGGCGGACCTTCGGAACGCCGGGCGTGCGTTGTTCGCCGTACTCCCACAGCGACAACGCGCCGCCGAGGAGAGTGTCGAAGGAGGTGTAGATCACGTCGTCCGGTGCGACGTGCGCGAAATAGCGGCGAACGAAATGTTCTGCACTGTCGGCGTGATCCGCGGAAACGCGGCGGCGAGCTTCGGCCGCGAGCCGGTCGACGAGGTCGACCTGGCGTTGTTCAGCAGTCATCGTCATGAGGTGTCTCCAGGTTGATCAGTACCTCGGAGTTCCTCGGGTACCTCGGAGTACCTCGGAGTGGATCACCGAGGAACTCCGAGGTACTCCGAGGTACTCCGAGGAACCCGAGGTACTTCGTCACGTGAATATCACAGCTGGCTACCCATGTCAGCGCCGTGCGAACGTCTGTCCGAAAAAGTCGCCCGGCTTCCACTGCGGCCGCGCGTCGCGATTGGCGGCGGCGAGGCCGAGACGGTAATCGAATTCAGTCAGCAGCAGCGCGGCCGGCCAGTCGATCGGCTGCTGCATGTCGTCTTTCGGCGAGTGATAGCGCGTGCGCAGCCAGCGCGCGAACTCGGCCTCACCGTTGACGTTCGGATCGGCTGCCTTGAAGCCGGGGTTGAGATAGATCGCGGGGATGCCGCGACGAACGAATGCATATTGATCGCTGCGTACGAAGACCATTTCCTGCGGAAACGGATCGGGGGAAAGTTCGATGTGCATCTGCTTCGCGACGTCGCGCGCGATGTCGCCGAGGTCATTGGTCTCGGCGCCGTACGCGACGAGGTCGAGCATGCGATGCGTCATGACGAGCATGTCGATGTTGATGTTGCCTGCGATCGCATCGACCGGAACGGTCGGATTGTTCGCGAAGTAATCCGCACCTTTCGAGCCTTTCTCCTCCCCTGTCGTGGCGAGAAAGAGAATCGAGCGGCGCGGGCGCGCGGGCATCGATGCAAACGCGCGCGCGATCTCGAGCATTGCAGCAATGCCGGAGGCGTTGTCGAACGCGCCGTTGTTGATGGCGTCGCCTTCGACGGGCGCGGAGATGCCGAGGTGATCGAGGTGCGAGGAGTAGACGATGTATTCGTCGCGCAGTTTGGGATCGGAGCCGCGCAGGAGGCCGACGACATTCGGGCTGACGGACGTTTTCTGCGAGCTGATGAGATGCACCGTCGCGCGATACGGCAACGCGCCGCGTTTCGGCTCTCCTTTCGCGAGCGCCTCGAACGTCGCATCGGCAGTCGATCCGAGGAGGAGGCGCGTGGTGTCGGGATTGAGGCTGATCGCGCTGCTGATCGTGCGATCGGGAACGCGCGGCGCGCCGTCGGGGCCGAGCCATGTTGCCGAGCCGAGTCGCGACTGGCGCACGTTGCGCTCCCACGGAACGCGCTCCGCTTCCGCGGGAGGCGTGAGATAGATGAGGCCGATCGCGCCATGCGCGGCCGCGTTCTGCAGCTTCACCATCGACGACGAGTGATGCGCTCGTAACGCGTTTGGAAACGTCTTCGGCCCGCCTGGAAAAATCGCGACGATCTTTCCTTTCACGTCGATGCGCGCGTAGTCGTCGTAGTGCTCGGTTGGTGCGGTGACGCCGTAGCCCGCGACGACGATGTCGCCGGTGAAATCCTTCTGCGGGAAGAGCGGATCTCCGTAGCTGACGAACTGGTCGAAGATCTTCAGGTTCACGGGCGCGCCAATGCGCGGCGTGAGCGTGACGGTCGAGCCTTCGTTCGCGGCTGTCGTGACGAACGGCACTTCCTGATACCAGCTGCCGTTCGCGCCCGGTTCGAGTCCGGCCAACGCATATTGCGCGGCGACGTATTCGGCGGCGATCCGATGTCCGCGCGAGCCGGTGCCGCGCCCTTCGAGCATGTCGGAGGCGAGAAAGGTCATGTGCGCGCGAATAGCGTCGGTGCGGAACTGCTGCGCATTCGCGGTGAATCCGAGCAAAAGTATGGCGAGGGCGAAGAGGGTTCGCATGCGACCGGCGATCTTATGCCGGTCCCCAGCCAAGATGCAGGATGCGGAGCGCCCGTGACACATTCGTGTCGACGGCGATCTCGAGCATGTTGAGCTGATTGCCCGCTGCAGCGCTCACGCGAAGGTCGCGCAGATTCGCGCCGGGATTCACCTGAAACTGGTCGACCACTTTGCCGTTGAGGGTGAGCGTGACGGTCGGATGCTGCGCTTCGATTTCGCCTGCAGGAGCGAGCTCGACGCGAAGCAAGGTGCGCTCGCCGCCCGGCGGAAGCATGGTCGTCGAATGGTTCCCCATCCACCGCCACTCCTCGGCGTTGTTCGATTCGACTTCACTCCAGCCGCCGACGAACTGTGCGGTGGCGGTGACTGGCGCGAGTTTGATTTCAAAGTAGTGGCGGCGGGCGATGTTCCAGAGGTTGTCGCGCTTCCGCTTGAAGAGCAGACCGTTTTCAGCCCCCTCGGTGATCTCGGCCAGCAGCCACGCCGGTTTGTTCGTGGCGAGTGGAAGATCGCGATCGTCGATGACGCGCGTGTACGGCAGTTGCGGCGAAACGACGTCGACGAACCTGGTCATGGTGTGACCGACATAGAGGCGATCTCGCTGTGGATCGACGTGTTGCGCGATCGCGCGCGCGGCACGCATCGACGGCGCCTCTTCGTTGCGCACGACCGCGAGCGACGGAAGCGTGTAGGCAATGAAGGCGATGCAGAGCACGGCCGCGACGACAGGTGCGTATTTTTTCGCAGCGCGGCAGATGCCGTCGGCGACGAGTAATGCAAAGAGCGGCTGGTAGCCGATCGAGAAGCGGCTGATGCTGAAGCGATCGAGCATCGCCCAGGCGAAGAAGGCGAAGGGTACGAAGGTGAGTGCAGCGAGCAGCATCGGCCGGCTGCGATCGCGAATGGAGCCGCTGATGGCGAGGATGGCGAGCAGCGAGGCGATGATGCTCAGCGCGGGCGACTGGTATTGCTTGACGAAGAAGCGATCGGCAAGCCGCAGCATCGGCGGGCGCTCGGGGCTGCGGAACGAGTCGACGTTGGTGATGTAGGCGCGATGCTCCCGCACCGCGCGCAGGTAGTTCTCCGCCGAGCCGGTGGCGTAGATCGCGCCGCCGAATGCCGAGCCGACGACGGTGATGCCGATGAGCAGCGCAATGAGGATCTCGTGCGGACGCCGTTTGCGCGTGGCGAAAACACCCGGAACGAACCCGACTAAAAAGTTCTGGGGGCGGATGCCGATGGCGAGGGCGAGGAGGAAGGTGCCGAGAAAGTAGGTGTTGCGGGCTCGGGTGTCATCCTGAGGCGCGTAGACGCCGAAGGACCTTCCCTGTTGCGCGGTGGAAGGTCCTTCGCCGTCTGCGCGGCTCAGGAT
>JALYOB010000188.1 GCA_030857085.1 Acidobacteriota bacterium
GGTCCCGCGTTTTCGTCCCGCACCCCACCCCGAACGGACAACGGACAACGGACAACCCATAACGCGCCCTACCGTCGTCTGAACCACAACGCCACCGCCATCACCAGCACCAGCGTCAATGCGCCGAGCACGATCGGCGTCCAGCGCATGGCCGTTGACACCGGCTGCAATCCTTCGCCGGTCAGCACGAACGCGGCCCAGTAATGCGGCTGGTTCAACGGCGCGCCACTCTCCGTGAAGCGCAATTTCGCGCGCCGCAGCGCCTCGGCCCGCGACGCGCCGCGCTGCAGGTGGTGATAGAAGATGCGCATGAAGGACGCGGTGGTCGCGTCAGGCACGCGCCACAATGTGGTCACCGTGCTGCGCGCGCCCGCCGCCAGGAACGCGCGGCTGAAACTCTCGATCCCTTCGCCCGCCGCCGCGCGGCCGCGTTCCGTTTCGCAGGCGCTCAATACCGCCAGTTCGACGTTGTCCAGCGGCAGGTCGTAGGCCTCTTTCAGAAACAGATACGTCGCCGGACCGGCGTCGCGTTCGGCCGAAAAGAGAATGCGCGATTGCTCGATCGCACCGGGATCAACGAAAGCATGCGACGCGATGTGCAGCAACGGCGCGTCGCTTTTCTGATTGAGGTGTTCTTTACGATCGTCTGTGCCGATGCGAAGAATCGACTTCCCGCCCAGTTCCGCAGCGATGGCGCGCACTTCCTTTGCGGAGGCGGTGAGGCGGCCGACTGCGCGTGCGTTGTCGAGTGCGGCAGAGCCGAAGAGCGGATCGGCAAAGCCGCGAAACTGCACAGACCACGGTGGCGCCCAGCGCCGCGGCCGAAGCGGGTCGCGCAGCAGCAGGGCCGCAGTCGGTAAATAGGTGACGTCGTGCGTTTCCACGAGAGGCCGCCGCGCAATCGGCAAGAGCTCGAACGGTACCGACGCGAGCGCGCCGTCCGTCACAATGACCACATGTGGCTTGCCGTCGGGCAGCGGCGGCAGGAGTTGCGCGCCGATCCGTTGCGCGGACGCGATCCAGGCATTGTCGCTGCCGCGACCGAGCGCACTGGCCAGCGCGGCAATGCCCGGCCGGTCCACCTGAATGCCCACAATCCGCGCTGTGTTGGTCGTCACGATCAGCACCGCCGCGCCACAAGACGACGTCCAGTAATCGAGCAGCACCGCATCGCGGGGCAATGCTCGCTGTACCGATTGCAGATCGATGTTCGACTTCAATCCGACGCGCTCCCGCCATCCGCGCGAATGTCCGCGCTCGATCAGATCGAACAGCTCGGCGGCCGCGGCCCCATGCCGCAATCGCAACGCGATGAGCGCGTCGAAAACCTCCCGCTTGTCATTGAAGAAATCCGACTTCAGCGACGGGATGCGAATCGCTTCGCGAATCTGTTCAATCACGGCCACCGCTTTGCGCAGATGCGCAGTGGCCGCATCGTCATTGCGCTGCAGCATCTCGCAGCGAGCAAGTCCATAGAGCGACTTCCACTGCTCTTCGACCGTTTCCAGCTCGAGCGCCCGTTTGTACGCCGCGTCGAAATCGCGCAACGCCTCCGCCGCCTTTCCCAGTCGCAACTGCGTTTCCGCGCCGTAGAGCTGCGCCTGCAATGCCTCCCGCGCATTGTCCGCATTCGTTGCCCGCGTCAAAGCTTCTGCGAACGTCGCCCGCGCCTCCGGCAGACGATTGAGATCGAGCGCGAGCACAATGCCGCGGTTCTTCAGGACTCCCAATTCGCCGTCGATCTGCTGGTGCTCGGCGAAGATCGCCCGCGCGCGGTCATACATCTCCAGCGCTTTGTACGGATCGCCCATGCGCCGGTACACCACACCGAGGTTCGCGAGCATCTGCGCCTGCTCCTCGGGGCGGAGGTCGGCGGGATTCGACAGCGCGAGGCGGTATGCGGCGATGGCCTCGGCATAGCGGCCGAGGCGCTGGTCGAGGGTGGCCTGGTTGGCGAGGAGGATCTGATGGCGGCGGCGCGTCCAATCCTCATTGCGATGCGCATCGAGGAGGCGCGCAACGGCAGCGTATTGCGCGGCCGCGTCGGTATAACGGCCATTGTAAAAGTCGACGCTGGCGAGATTCATCCGCTCCTCGGCCACCGACTCCGCGTCGCCCGCCGCAGTGGCGACCGCAAGCGCCTCTTCGAACGAAGCCCGCGCCGCGGGATAAAGCCCCGCGTACAGTTGCGCCAGACCTGCCTCGTTGATCGCCACCGCATGGCCGTGCGCATCGCCCGCGGATGCATAGAGCCGCGCCGCCTCGCGCGCGTCGCGCACCGCCTCCTCGTACTCGCCCGCATCCGAATGCGCAGCTGAACGATCGAGCAACTGTTCGGCTCGAGACGTGGCGGCCGGCTGCGCGTTCGCGACAGGCCCCGACGGCCCCGGCAACGCGCCGCTCGCCACGCGGCACGGAACCGTCCCGCCCGCCAGCGCGAGAAAAATCAGCGCCACGCGAAGATTTCTGTTCCGCCCGGCCGGCGCGCGTTGTCTCAGTAGAGCAAGAACGAAGGACATGCGCGACGCTCACTATAATGATTTCGATGCATCAGACGCCCCCGTCTCCCAAGGGGGAAGCGCCTCCGTCAGACGAGATGCTCCTCGAAGCCTGGCGCCAGGCGCCGCCGCAACAGCGGCGCGCGGCGGCGGATCGGCTCTTCGCCAGCTATTACGAGCGAGTGGTCCGCTGGTGCTTCCGATTCGCCGGCGATCGCGAATCGGCCGCGGATCTGGCGCAGGAAGTCTTTCTGAAAGCCCATCGCCATCTGGAATCGTTCCGCGGGACTTCGCAGTTCGGTACCTGGCTCTACAGCATCGTCCGTCACGAGGCGTTCAACCGCTCGCGGCGAACGGAACCGGCGGAAACGCAATCGGACGAGGAGCTGATCGAGTTGCCGGCGCTGGAGCTCGATCCGGAGCAGCTCGCAACGCAGAGCAGCCGCTCGCGCCGTCTGCACCAATTGCTGAGCGCGACGCTCGACGAGACCGAGCGTACCGTCTTCACGCTTCATTACGGCGAGGACATCCCGCTCGACGCACTGACGCGGATGCTTCGGCTGGAGAACAGCAGCGGGGCGAAAGCGTATATCGTCAGCGCGAAACGGAAGCTGGCGCGCGCAGTGGAGAAATGGCGCGCGCGGGGGGAGAAACTGTGAGCGACGCGCGTCACCACTGGCACGAAGCGCTCGCCGCGACCCCGGAGTGCATCGCCATCGAGCGGCTCGGCGAAACTCTCGACGCTGCATCGCAGGCGCATCTCGAATCATGCGTCCGCTGCCAGGCCGAGCTCGCCCTCTTCCGCGCAATGACCAGCGACGTCGCGACCGCGGAAGAAGATCGCGCCGCACAATCAATTGCAGCCGAATTACAGCGCCGAGCGGCGAACGACGACAACGTCGTCGCGTTCCGCCCCCGCTCGCTTCGCGTCGTCTATTCGATTGCCGCCGCGCTCCTCCTCGTCATTGGCGCGGGCTGGCTCCTGCAGATGCGCGAGCCCTCCGTCGGCGCAATCGATCCAGGCGATCTCTACCGCAGTGCGCGCATCGAATTAATTGCGCCCGCCGGCGATCTCCCCCAGGCCCCGAATGAATTGCGCTGGAACGCTGTTGCGAATGCCACGCGTTATCACGTCACCATTGTGGAAGTCGACGGCTCTTTGTTGTGGAGCAGCGATACAACCGAGCCCCGCACCGCCCTGCCGCCGAATGTCATGACCCAATTTGCCCCGGGAAAGAGCCTGATGTGGGAAGTGAAGGCATTTCGCGGAACCGAAATGCTGGCCGCCTCAGAGACTCAGGCGGTGCGAGTGACCGTCGCACCGAACAGGAACCTCCAATGACCCGCCCCCTTCATCGTTCAGCTGTCGCAATTGGATTTGCACTCGTCGCACTGGCAGGATCGGCCGAGGAGCGTGAATTCTCGCGTCCGGTGGCCAATGACGGTCCCGGCCTCTCGCTCCGCGTTGCGGACGAAGTCGCGCCCGCCGGCAGCATTGTTCAGATCAAAGTCGAAGTGACCGAGCCGAAGCCGATCTCCACCGGCCGCGGCAAAATCAAGACGACCGCATTCTCCACGGTCGAGGGCATTGTGCTCATGAACAAAGGAGAGGACACGTTCGGCGTGGCGATGGTCGACGGTCAGGATCTGACCTTCTCGATCACCTCTCCCTCCAGCCGCTTCGGCACGCAGGCCGACTATCCGATCCTCGGTATCGCGGGCAAGGTTTCCTCCGGCGCCTCCAACGGAGCGCATTACACGCTGGCCATTGACGGCAGCGCGCTCGCGTTCCGCGATCCCTCCGGTCTCGTCTATCCGACGGAGCTCAAGAACGGTCAGCTCACGATCGGCAACTCCGTGACCATTGGCGACGTGTCGCCCGGCAGCGCGCTCGTTCCCGCCGGCGGGATCGTGCGCGTGACCGGAACGAATTTCACTCCCAATACGCGCCTGCAGTTCTCCGAGATCAGCATCCGCGAGCAGCGCTTCATCAACAATCGCCGCATCGACGTCGTCCTCGCCCAGAGCGCCCGGATGCACGGCGTCCGCATTCGCGCCCGTAATGACGAGCGCGATGACAAGTCGGAGTCGGAGTATTTCTCGTACGAGCGCACGACTGCAGCCGGCACGACGAGCGATCCCGCGTTCAGCAAGGCCGTTCCTCTCTTCGCCCCCGCGACGTACAGCACCGCCACAGTGGATATGCCGAAGCGTCCGGTCAATAAAGGGCGCCGCCGCGCCGTCGGCGCTTTCGGTTCGCCGCAGAGCGGTTCGAGCAATCTCACGATCGGCTTCGCACTGCAGAATCTCGAAGGCGGTACTGCTGCAGTTTCGGTCGAGCTGCTCGATGCAGCCGGCAATCCTTATGCGACCAACACCGTCTCTGTCGGTTCCGATCAACATCTCGTGCGATCCATTGCCGACGTATTCGGGATCGTAGCCCCTCCTTCCGCCCTACGCATTCGCAGTAACGTTCCGATTCAAATCCTCGGTTTGACCGCGGATTCCAGCGGCAGCGTCTCCGCTCTGCCACCCCGCTGACCAGTCACCCTTGTGAGTTTTCCCGACCGTGTTTGCGCACGGTTCTGCCGGAGGCCTGTCCTGGCTCCACACCCTAACGACCTGGGAGAAACATCGTCATGAAAAAAGCCTTACTGTACGTTGCATTGTGGATCGCCGCGGTTTCGCAGGCGTTCGCGAGCACGCGCATCATCCCCGTAGCCGGTCACGTTCCGGGCGCGAACAACACCGCGTGGATCACCGACGTGACGCTCAAGAACAATTCCGCCGCCGCCACGTCTGTGGAATTGCTCTTTCACACCGACAGCAGCACGCGCTCGCGCATCATCACCCTCGGCGCAGGCGCATCGATGCTGCTCGAAGACGCGGTTGCCCCTGCGAAATTCGGCGCGAACAATCCGGCGTCGTGGCTCGGCCAGCTCGAAATCCGTTCGTCGGCCGACGTGACCGCCTCCGCGCACATTTATACGCAGGGGAAGAATGGCGGCACGTTCGGCAGCACCTATGAAGGCTTCGATCCGGCTGTGCTGTCGAGCGACGGCGCAATCGCGGGCCTGGTCAACAGCGGCCGTTTCCGCTCCAACATCGCGTTCTCGAATCCGACCGACGCGGCCATCACCATCACGTACACCTTCCGTGATGACGATGGTTCTGTGAAGGCGACGCGCACGTTCGACCTGCCGGCCCACACGACTCGTCAGTTGTCGATGGCGGCCGACGTTCCCTCCGCGGACGACACTCTGTCGTTGTTCTGGTCGGCCACAGGCCGCGCGTACGCAGTGGCCAGCATTGTCGACAATGAGTCGGGCGATCCGACCAGCGCCCCTTCTGTGTCGCGCGACGCAACGTCGCTCTTTTACCCGGTCATCGGCCGTACGGCCGGCGCCAATGCGACCTTCTGGTCGACGTCCGCCTCGGTCACCGCCACCAGCGGTGTGGCCGGCAGCGTGACGTTTGCCTATACCGATTCCGCCAGCGGAAGCACGTATACGCGCACTGCAGTGCTTCCCGCGCTCGGCAGCGTCACCACTGCGGACGTGAATGACTTCGTCGGCGCGCCCGCCGGGACCGGCTCGCTGCGCATCACGTCGACCTCGCCGGTCGCGGCCGTCGTCCGCGTCTTCAATACCCTCGCCGATGGTTCGACGTTCGGCGCCGCGGTATTGCCGCAGCATGACGTCGTCGAAGACACGCACGTGCACATTGAAGGCGTTCGCCGCGATCGCGATTACCGTCTCAATGTCGCAGTGGCCAATCACCACACCAACGCTGCGGAAGGACGCATTCGCCTGTTCGATGACCGCGGAGTGGAAATCGAGAATCACCCCTTCCGCGCCGAACACGGCAGGCCGGTGCAGATCGGCCTCACGGGCAACATCGACGTGCACGCCGGTCAGCTGCGCATTGAAAGCGAAAACGGCGTTGCCGTGACGGCGACGGCGTCGAATGTCGACAACGTCACCGGCGACACCATCCAGCGCGAGGCGGAACAGGAAAACGAGCGCCAGAACGAGCTCGAAATCGCGATGAGCACGCGTACGGCGGCAGTCAGCGCGCCGATTACGTTCAGCCTCAAGCACGCCGGCAGCGACATTGTGGCCGTCAACTGGCAGTTCGGCGACGGCACCCGCGCCACGGGTGCCACTGTGACGCACAGCTACATCAGCGCGGGCGAGTTCAACGTCACGGTCGAAGTGACGCTCGCGAGCGGCGCCATTGTGCGCGATCGCGAAGACGTCCGCATCAGCGGCGGCACGGCCAATGCGCCGTCGAGCGCCATCGACTTCACCTTCACGCCTGCTGCTCCGGCACCGGGCGAGCAGGTCGTCTTCACCGCCATCGGCGCCACCAATGGCGGCGTGTTCAAGTGGAAGTTCCCGGGCAACATTCGCCCGGTCGGTAATACCGTGACGTTCACGTTCCCGACTGCGGGCGCATTCGAAGTGGAAGTGGAAATCGAGCACGGCACGACCGTCGCGGAAGTGACGCGCATTGTGAATGTCGGCGGCACGCCCACCGGTACGCCGGGCGCCGGTCCGATCGACTTCACCTTCTCGCCGGCGACGCCGCAGGCGGGGCAGGTAGTGACGTTCACCGCCAGCGGCAACACCGGCGGCGGCGCGTTCAAGTGGAAGTTCCCGGGCGACGTTCGCAAGTTCGGCAATACGGCGACGTTCACGTTCCCCGCGAATGGTTCGTTCGAAGTCGAGCTCGAAGTCGAGCATGGCAGTGTGGTCGCCGAAATCACGAAGATCGTGAATGTCGGCAATACCGGCACCACCAATCCGGGCGGCGGTACGGGCACGGGCACGATTGATTTCTCTTATGCGCCGGTCGCTCCTGCGGCTGGTCAGGAAGTGACGTTCACTGCGTCCGGCAATACCGGCGGCGGTACGTTCAAGTGGAAGTTCCCCGGCGACGTGCGCAAGCTCGGCAACGTCGTGACGTTCACGTTCCCGACGGCCGGTTCTTATGAAGTGGAAGTCGAGGTCGAGCACGGCACTGTGGCCGCCGAGGTGAGGAAAATTGTGACGGTGGGCGGGGGCAATGGCGGGAATGGCGGCAGCGGCGATCCCGGACAGACGACGCCTCTGAACTTCACCTTCTCGCCGACCGCTCCGGCGGCAGGGCAGGCAGTCACGTTCACGGCCTCCGGCTCGACGGGCGGCGGCATTTACAAGTGGAGCTTCCCCGGCAATGTGCGCATGACCGGTCCGGTGGTGACGTTCACGTTCCCCGCCGCCGGCTCGTTCGAAGTGGAGCTCGAAATCGAGCACGGCACGATTACCTCCGAAATTACGAAGGTCGTCACTGTGACCGGCGGCAGCACGGGGGATCCGGGAACGCCGGGCACCACGCAGCTCGACTTCACCTATTCGCCGTCAGCCCCGCGCGTCGGCCAGCAGGTGACGTTCACCGCCACCGGCAACACGGGCGGCGGCACAT
>JALYOB010000189.1 GCA_030857085.1 Acidobacteriota bacterium
GACAACCACCAGCAATGATCGACATCCACCATCACTGCCTGCCCGGCGTCGACGATGGTCCGCGTGAGCTCGAGGACGCGGTTGCGCTTTGCCGTATGGCGGCGGAGGAGGGGATCGAGACGATCATTGCCACGCCGCATGTGCTGCGCGGGCGGTGGCCGGCGTTGACGAAGAGCGAGCTGGAGACGCGCATCGTGCGTCTGCGCAACGCAGTCGGCAGCACGCCTCGCCTCGTCCTCGGAAGCGAGTACTTTTTCGGCCATGACATGGCGGATGTGCTGCAGGGCGGCAGTGCGATCGTGCCGCTCGCCGGAAGCCGATATGTGCTCTTCGAGCTGGCCGCGAACACCGTTCCGCCGATGCTCGAACAGCCGCTCTATCGCGTGCAGCTCGATGGCTGGGTTCCGATCGTCGCGCATCCCGAGCGCAACACCGTCTATCAATCGCATCCCGATCTGCTCGCGCGCCTCATTCGTCACGGCGTACGGGTACAGGTGACGGCGACGAGCCTCACCGGAGCGTTCGGATCGCAGGCGCGGGCGGCGGCGGAGACGTTCCTGCGCCGCGGCATGGTGCACTTCATCGCGACCGACGCCCACAACGTCGACAAGCGTCCGCCGCGGATCAAGGAAGCGCTCGAGGTGCTGCGTGAGCTCGCCGGAGACGAGGCCACCGAGGCGCTGACACGGACGAATCCGCTTGCGGTAGTCGAGAATCGCGGCCTTCCGTGGGAACCGGAACCGCGTGAGGCGCGCGATGGCGGATTATTGACGCGGCTGCGCTCGTTCCTTAATTCTCGATAGGTTTACAATGTGCGCCCGAGGATCACGATGAAAGCTCGCGCTTTGACGTTCGTTGCCGCAGTCGTTCTGCTCTCCACCGGAATCTCCGGTGCGGAAGTGAAGAACGCGAAGAAAATCACGATGGACTTCACGCCCGTCACCTGCATTCGGGGCGGCGAACTGCCGCTGTTGCAGGTCAAGATCGACGGCGAAGGAGAGCTGCGCAGCTATTTCCGCCGCACGAACAGCACCGACTGGTGCTCCGTCGAAGGCGAGAACGCCGGTCCGCTCTCGCGCGTCGTGCTGCCGAAGTTCGATGCCGGTGACGAGATCGAATACTTCTTCGTCGTCATCGACGGCCGCCGCGTCGTCGCGCGCAGCCCGCACATCTACCGCACCCGAGTGAACGCCGAGTGCGGTGCCGCCTTCGCGCGTCACATCCAGACGCTCTCGCTCAGCTGCGGCCAGGACGCCCAAGGCATCCCCTCCGCGATGGGCGCCGGCTACTCGGTGAACGACACCCTGGTCGAAGGCGACCCGACCTACGGCTCGCCCGATCGTCCGGTGAATCAGTAGCTCCCACTCACGACCATTCACGAAAAACGGCGGGCGCAAGCCCGCCGTTTTTGTTTTGTGTGTCCGCGCGCTTCATGTGTCATCCCGAGCGAAGTCGAGGGATCCCCTTCCGACTTGCGACGGCACTCTCCGAAGGC
Source organism: Acidobacteriota bacterium (assembly GCA_030857085.1). Lineage (GTDB taxonomy): Bacteria > Acidobacteriota > Thermoanaerobaculia > Gp7-AA8 > Gp7-AA8 > QHVT01. The sequence continues at coordinate 1,496 of JALYOB010000189.1, forward strand.
AGGGGATTCCTCGACTGCGCTCGGAATGACACCGGGGCGCGAATGCCCGTTGCTCGCATTGGCAACGGGCAACCGGCCACTCGGTCAACGCACTTAGTGCGCCTTCGCCTTCTTCACTTCCTCAGTCAGCGCGGGCAGAATCTGAAACAAGTCCCCCACCACACCGAGATCCGCAATGCGGAAGATCGGTGCCTCGGGATCCTTGTTGATGGCGATGATGTGCTTCGACGACGACATGCCGGCCAGATGCTGAATCGCGCCCGACACGCCCGCGGCGATGTAGAGATTCGGGCTCACGACACGGCCCGTCTGTCCGACCTGATGCTGATGATCGATCCAGCCCGCGTCGACGACCGCGCGTGATGCGCCGACCGCGCCGCCGATCGCATGCGCGAGATCGCGCACGTACGAGAAGTTCGTCGCCTCTTTCAGCCCGCGGCCGCCCGACACGATGATGTCCGCCTCGGCCAGCGAGATCTCGCCTGCCTCCGGCTCTTTCGTCTCCACGATCTTCACGCGATTGTCGGTCGCGGCATTGACGTTCACCACTTCCGCGTCGCCGCTGCCTGCTTCTTCCGGCGGGAACGCATTCGGGCGCGTCGTTGCAATCGCCGGCGTGCCGGTGATCTCGACCGTCGCGAATGCCTTTCCCGAATACACCGGGCGGCGCGCGCGCAGCTTGCCGTCCGTCCATTCGAGACGATCGACGTCCGATGCGACGCCGACGTTGAGACGCGCAGCGACGCGCGGCGCGAGATCGCGTCCGTCGGACGTACCGGCGAACAGCAGAATCGAAGGCTGTACTTCGCTCACCACCTGCGCAATTGCGGCGGTGTACGGCTCGGTCGAGTAGTGGCCGAGCGATGCGACATAAACCTTTTTCGCGCCATAGCGGCCCGCATCCGCGGCCGCGGCAGCATCGCTCGCAAACGCGACCAGATCGCCGCCCGCGGCTTCCGCGAGCTTGCGTCCGATCGACAGCGCTTCACGAGAAGCTTTCTTCAGCTTCCCCTCTTTGATTTCGGTGAATACGAGAACGCCCGGCATTCTGAATGTCTCCTGGCGCCTTACAGCGCCTTCGCCTGCTCTTTGATGTACTTGAGGATTTCCTGCGCGGCGACGGCCGGATCGGCGCCGTCGACTTTGCGTCCGCCGCTCTTCTCGGCCGGCAGTTCGAGCGCAACGGTGACGACGCGCTGTTTGAAGATGTCGTCGTCGGTGAGCCCGAGGTCCGCGACCGACTTCGTGTCGATGGCGATCTTCTTCGCCGCCATGATGCCTTTGAGCGACGAATAGCGCGGCTCGTTCAGCCCCTTCTGCGCGGTGATCACCGCAGGCGTCGGCGCTTCGAGCACTTCTTCGGCCCCTTCGATCTCGCGATGCGCCGTGAGCTTGCCGTCGCCGACTTCGAGCTTCGTGACGACGTTGACCTGCGGATAGCCGAGCAGTTCGGCGAGCATCGGGCCGACCAGACCGTTGTCGGGTCCGACGCCCTGCTTGCCGAGGAACACGACGTCGTGCGGAAGCGACTTGATCGCGGCGGCGAGCACTTTCGCGATACCGAGCGAATCGGCGTCCGCGGAGTCGCCTTTGATGTGCACAGCTTTCGTTGCACCGCGTGCGAGCGCCTCACGCAGCGCCTGCTGCGCGCGATCGGGACCGAACGTGATGACGGTGACGTCGCCGCCCGATTTTTCTTTCAGGCGGATTGCTTCTTCGAGTGCGAACTCGTCGTACGGCGAGACGATGAACTTGAGGCCCGTTTCATCGACTTTGCGGCCGTCGGCGATCTTGATGCGCGATTCGGTATCGGGAACGTGAGTGATGCAGACAACGGAATTCAAGAAGAAACCTCCAGGCAGGAGTTGCGTCGAGTGCAACTGGAAAAGCCGCGCAATTCTAGTGAGGAGGCACGTAAATCGCAAACGCGTTCGCGCAACTGGGAATCCCCCGAACACTCCCCAGAAACCCGCAACAACGACGGCGACACGGAGGACGGCGATGCCAATGGCGACGAGGCCGCATGAGGTGGATGGCAACTCGATGCACGGACGGAGGACGTTCCGTTCCATGCCCGATTTCAAACGCGCGAAGGGCAATGGAAACGGCAACGGCAACGGCTCGCGCTATCAGCAGAACAACACCCGAACCGCACCGCCTGAATCGACGAACGCCGAGAATTTCTACTATCTCAAGCAGATGAACTCGAAAACGCCGATGGTCATCGTCATGACCGACGGCGAAGAAATCCGCGGCTGGATCGAGTGGTACGACAAGAGCTGCCTCAAAGTGAACCGCGAAGGCGCGCCGAATCTGCTGATCCAGAAGCACTGCATCAAGTACTGCTTCAAGCAGGAAGAGCTGGCGCAATGAAGTCGTAGCGAGTGGCGCGTGGCGAGTTGCCAGGGCGGTTTCGCCCGGGCGACACGCGGCGGCGGCGCGGCACTGTTGACCCGTTGCCCGTTGCCTGTTGCCGCGCGCGATCGCCGTCAACCGGGAATGAGTAGCGAGTGGCGCGTGGCGAGTTGCCAGGGCGGTATCGCCCGCGCGACAAAGCCCTGGCAACTCGCTACACGCTACTCGCCACGCGCGCGATAGCATCGCGCGCAAATGAACCCTCTCGCGATCACCCTCGGCGACCCTGCCGGCATCGGCCCCGAGGTCGTTCGGAAAGCGCTCGAGACTCTCGATGTCCCGCATCGTCTCTTTGGAGAGGTGCGGGACGTTGTGCGTCATGGAGAGATTTCGGGCGAATACGGACGCATTGCGCTCGATGCGATTCATGCGGCGATCGATGCGGTGGAGCGCGGCGAATGTTCGGCGCTCATCACGGCGCCCATTCACAAACAATCGATCGCGCTCGCCGGGGCGACGTTTCCCGGCCACACCGAACTGCTCGCGGGGCGCGCGGGGCTGCAGGAGTACGGACGCGATTACGCGATGTACTTCGACTCCCCTTCGTTGCGGACCGTGCTTCTCAGCGTGCACGTTCCTTTGCGCGAAGCGATTGCTTCGATCGACGCGGAACGCATTGCCGCACTCGCGCGGCTCACGTCGCGCGAGCTCACGAAGTTGTATGGCAAAGCGCCGCGCATTGCCGTCGCCGGAGTGAATCCGCACGCGGGGGAAGGCGGGCGCTTCGGCGATGAAGAGAATGAGATCGCGCGCGGCGTCGAACTCGCGCAGCGCGACGGCCTCGCCGTCAGCGGACCGCATCCGCCCGACACGATCTTCCTCGCTGCATCGCGCGGCAAGTACGATGTGGTCATGGCGATGTACCACGATCAGGGACTGATTCCGATCAAGACGCTCGCGTTCGAGCAGTCCGTGAACGTCACGTTGGGATTGCCCTATCTGCGCGTCTCGGTCGATCACGGCACCGCGTTCGACATCGCCGGCAAAGGCATCGCCGACGCGGCGCCGATGCGTTACGCGATCGAGTGGGCGGCGCGGCACGCGGAGAAGTTCACGCGATGAATCGCTGGGGCGCGCGCATCGTTGGCCTTCTTCTGCTGCTCGTCTTCGCGCTGATGTTCGCGCAGATGTACAAGACGCTCGTGGCGATGCAGCGGCAGCAGCAGGAGCCGCCCTCCACCGTGACCATCCGATGACGCGGCGCTGGCTCGCGGTCGTCGCGCTTCTCGCCACCGCCACCGCGTGGGGCGCAACGTTCACTCTGGTGAAGAACACGATCGCGCGCATGTCGCCCGAGGCGTTCATCGCGTGCAGATTCACGCTGGCGGGATTGATCCTGATCGTCGTCGCGCATCGACGCATCACGCGAGCGCTGATCGTTCCCGGCCTCGCATTGGGCACGCTCGTCTTCGCAGGCTACTGGGCGCAAACGCGCGGCCTCATGACCATCTCGCCATCGCGCTCCGCGTTCCTCACCGGCTTGTACGTGGTGATGGTGCCGTTCTTTCAGTGGCGCACCACCGGACGTCCGCGATTGCACGTCTGGGTCGCGAGCGTGCTGGCGGTGATCGGCACGACCATTCTCATCGGCGGCGGCTTTTCCGCCCACGCGACGTTCGGCGACGCGCTCACGCTCTTCTGCGCTGCCGCATTCGCAGCGCACGTCGTCTTCTCCGCGCGCTGGAGCACGACCGAAAACGCGGCCGCGCTCGCAGGCGTACAGGTGCTCTTCGTCGGCATTGCCGCCGCGCCGCTCGCGCTCTTCGGCCCGCGCACCGACTGGACGCCCGCGATCGCAATCACCATCGCCTTCACAGCCATCGTCACCACCGCCCTCGCGTTCGCCGCGCTGATGTGGGGACAGGCGCATGTGAGTGCGACCGAGGCGGCGGTGATTTTGTCGTTCGAACCGGTGGCGGCGGCGATTACGTCGATTGCCTTCGAAGGAGAGCCGCTCACGATTCTGTTCGTCCTCGGCGCGCTGCTGATTCTCGCGGCCATGCTGCTGTCGCAGATGCGTTAGCATGCGGCACGCGAACATGCCCCGCATTCTGGTCACCAACGACGACGGCATTTACAGCGAAGGTCTGCGCAAGCTCGCCGACGCATGCAGGCCGCATGGCGAAGTGATCATCGTCGCGCCGGATCGCGAGCAGAGCGCCGCATCGCATGCGCTCACACTCAATCGTCCGCTCCGTTTGCTGGAGATCGAACAGAACGAGTGGATCGTCGACGGCACGCCGTCCGACTGCGTGAACCTCGCGATTCTCAAGCTGCTCAAAGACAACCGCCCCGATCTCATCGTCTCCGGCATCAACTTCGGCCCGAATCTCGGCGACGACGTGACCTACTCCGGCACGATCTCCGCGGCCTTCGAAGGAGCGCTGCTCAACATCCCGTCGATCGCATTTTCGGCCACGGTCGGCGAGCACTTTTCGTTCGATCGCTGCGCTGCATTCTCGGGCGAGCTCGCACGCATCGCGCTCGAACGGCATCGCGATCCCGGCGTGATTCTCAACGTCAACTTCCCCGTCGCCGAGTTCGCAGGCGTGAAGATCACGAGCCTCGGACGCCGCGTCTATTCCGAAGGCGTCATCGAGCGGCTCGATCCTCGCGGCAGGAAGTACTACTGGATCGGTGGAGAGCCGCCCGTGTGGCAGTCCGGCGAAGGCACGGACATCGCGGCGGTGCAGGACGGCTACGTCTCCATCACCCCGCTCCATCTCGATCTCACGCATCACGAATCGATCTCGAAACTCCGCCCGCTCGAGGAACTGCTTGGCCACCACGCCGCCACGCAAAGCTGACGACACGGCCACGCGCGCGCACGAACGCGAGCTAGCGCATCAACGCGCGCTGATGGTCGAACGCTACGTGGCCGCGCGCGGCGTGACCGATGAGCGCGTGCTGCAGGCGATGCGCGAGGTGCCGCGGCACAAGTTCGTGCCGCAGGTCGTCGCGGCGAAAGCGTACGGCTCCGGCGCGTTACCGATCGGGCAGAAGCAGACCATCTCGCAGCCTTACATCGTCGCGCGGATGATCGAGTTGCTCGAGCTCAGGGGCACGGAGAAGGTGCTGGAGATTGGCACGGGAACCGGATATCAGGCGGTCGTGCTGTCCAGGCTCTGCGCGAAGGTCTTCACCATCGAACGCGTGAACGAGCTCGCGACGAAAGCGTCGGAGCTGTTTCGCGAGCTGAAGATTCACAACGCGTCGGTGAAGGTCTTCGACGGCACGTACGGCTGGTCCGATCAGGCTCCGTTCGATCGCATCATCGTCGCGGCCGCGGCGCCGGAAGTGCCTGAGCCGCTCGTGCAGCAGCTCGCGCGCGGCGGACGCATGGTCATCCCTGTCGGTCCCGCGGGCAATCAACGCCTCGCGCGCGTCATTCGCGTCGGCACGGGCGTGAAGATCGAAGACTGCGGCACCGCTGAATTCGTTCCGCTGGTCGGCCGCTTCGGCTGGCGCGAATGAAAGTCCGCACGCTCCTCACCGTCACCGCCATCGTCTCCTCCATCCTCGGAGCGCTGGTCGTGTATCTCGTGCTCTCGGTTCCGAATGATCTCCGCGCCGATGCGCTGCTCAAAACCGCGCGCGCCGATCTGGAAAAAGGAAAGAACGAAGAGGCGCGACAGTCGCTGCTCCGGACGATTCAACAATACCCGCGCACCGACGCCGCCGCAGCAGCAACGGTTGCACTGCTGTCGCTGCAGCAGAAAGAACGCGACGATCTCGCCCGCGCGATCAGCATCGTGCGAAAAGAAAACGAGCAACAGGCCGCACAACTCGCGACGCTGCAGCAGAACGTGAGCGACGTGAAAAACGCGCCGCCCCCCGCACCCGCCGTTGCGTCCGCGCCCGCGCAGCCCGCGAAGAAGGTGACGCCGGCAAAGAAGGCGGCGCCGAAAAAGAAGACGACGACGCGGAAAAGAAGACGGCGCTAACGCGCGTGTCATCCCGAGCGGAGTCGAGGGATCCCCTGCCGATGGAACACGCAGTCGCCTGTTTGCAGGGG
>JALYOB010000635.1 GCA_030857085.1 Acidobacteriota bacterium
CGTGTACACTCCCGCCCATCGACGTAGCCATCATCATCACCTACCTCGCCGCGGTCATCCTCGCTGGCCTCTGGTTTGGCCGCAGGCAGCAGACCACGCGGCAGTACTTCCTGGCCAGCCACAACGTCCCGTGGTGGGCCATCTCCGCGTCCATCGTCGCGACCGAAACCTCCACCGTCACCTTCATCTCCGTGCCGGGCATCGCGTGGGCGCGCGGCGGAGACTTCCGGTTCCTGCAGATCGTCCTCGGATACATCGTCGCGAGAGTCATCATCGCGGGCGTGTTCATGCCGTGGTACTTCGGCGGCGAACTCGTGACCGTCTACGAGCTCCTGCAGACGCGTTTCGGCGCGCCGGTGAAAGCGCTTGCGGCATCGCTCTTCGTCGTCATGCGCACCATTGCCGACGGCGTGCGCCTGCTGCTCACCGCGTACGTCATCGCCGCGCTGCTGCCGAGCGTCGGCGTCTCGACCTCCGTCATCGCCCTCGGCGCGATCATGATCGTGTTCACGCTCATCGGCGGCATCGAGGCGATCGTCTGGATCGAAGTCGTGCAGCTCGCGATCTACGTCGGCGGCGCCATTGCGGCCGCGGTCGTGCTGACGAACGACGTCGGATTCGCGCATGCGATGGCCGTCGGCAGCGCAGCGGGCAAGTTCCACCTCTTCGACTTTTCATTCGATCTGACGAAGACCTTCACCTTCTGGTCCGGCCTGATCGGCGGCACGTTCCTGACGCTATCGACGCACGGCACCGATCAGTACATGGTGCAGCGGTATCTGTGCACCGACCATCCCCGCAGCGCGGGCAAAGCGGTCGTCGTGTCGGGCATTGCCGTGCTCGTGCAGTTCGCGGTCTTCCTCTTCATCGGCGTGCTCCTTTTCGCGTTTTACGGAACAAATGCGCCGGTTTCCGCGCCCGACCAGATCTTCCCCGACTTCATTGCCCATCATCTTCCGACCGGCTTGTCCGGTCTGGTGGTGGCGGCGATTCTCGCGGCGGCGATGTCGTCGTCGCTGAACGCCATCGCTGCGACAATCGTCGCGGACCTGATGCGTCCGCGTGATGACGCGCATGCGATGCGGCTCTCGCGCGTGCTCACCGTCATCGCCGGCGTCGCCCAGATCGCGGTGGGCGTGGCGATGCAGAACACGACTCGCTCCGCGCTCAACATCGCGCTCTCCATCGCCTCCCTCATCAATGGCCCGATCCTCGGCGTCTTCTTCCTCGGCGCCACGAAGCGCGCGACGACGAGCAGCGCGCTCGCGGGCATGACCGCGGGCATCGCGGCCGTGTCGCTCGTCGCGTTCACGACGAAGACCGCATGGCCGTGGTACACGGTCGTCGGCTCGTTGACCACCTTCGGCGCCGGTATGATCGCCGCGTGGATCTCGACGCAAAAGCCGGCCAGCTCTTCGTCGTCGCCGCACGCGCCGGGACTCTGATCGAAGAGCTCGAGCATCACGTTCGCGACAATCACATCGGCGGCGTGATCTGGTTCCAGTCCACCACCACCGAAACCGCGCGCGTGAACGCGCATCTGCAGTCGCTCGCGCGCGTGCCGCTGCTCATCAGCGCCGATCTCGAAGCGGGGATGGGCATGCGCTTCACCGATGCGGAGTGGTGGCCGCCCGCGATGGCCATTGCTGCGGCGGGCGATCCGCAGTTCGCCGAAGCGCAGGCGCGTGCGACTGCGCGTGCGGCGCGGGCGATCGGCATCAACCACATCTTCGCGCCGGTCGCCGACGTGAACGTCGATCGCGAGAATCCGGTGATCAACACGCGCAGCTTCGGCGAGAACGCGAACGAGGTCGCGCGTTCCGTCGCCGCGTTCGTCCGCGGGCTCGAAGACGAAGGCGTGCTTGCGACCGCGAAACATTTCCCTGGTCACGGCGATACGCACGTCGACTCGCACCGCGCGCTGCCGGTGCTGGGCGTGACGCGCGAACGCCTCGAAGAAGTCGAGCTCGTGCCGTTCCGCGCCGCGATCGCTGCAGGCGTCTCGTCGATCATGATCGGCCACCTCAGCGTGCCCGCGCTCGACGCGACGCACGCGCCGGTGCTGCGCGACTTCGACAACGTGTACGGCACGACGCGCGACGAAGTGCCGCATCACGCGACGATGCCCGCGACGCTCTCGAAACCGATCATCGACCTGCTCCGCAACGAGCTCCGCTTCGACGGACTCGTGATCACCGACGCCATGGACATGGGCGGCCTCGCCGCACACTTTGATCCCGGCGAGGCGGCGGTGCGCGCGATCGAAGCAGGGGAGGATCAGGTGCTCTTCTCGCCCGAGCCCGACCTCGCCATCCGCGCGGTGAAAGACGCCGTGCGCAGTGGCCGCCTGCCGATGTCCCGCATCGACGAGGCAGTCGAACGGGTGATGCACGCGAAGCGCAAAGTCGCCGCGGGACCGCGTGCGTCACGCGAGCCGCAATTCACCGCGGACGACATCGCCGAACGCGCCATTCGCATCGTCCGCGACACGAACAACCTCCTCCCGCTGCGCGCAAAGAAAATCGCCGCGATCGCAGTCACGCCGCACGACGACTCCCTCGACCTCGCATTGCAGGGCATCAACGCGAACGCGAATGTCGACGACGCGGACGTACTGGTGATGCTCCTCGCCATCCGCCCGAAATCGGGCGCGGGCGCAATCTCGATCCCGCCGAACGCCCTCGATTTCGCTTTGCGTCACGCACAAAAGACGATCGCCATTTCCTTCGGCAGCCCGTACATCGAACGCGAGCTCGAAGGCGTGAGCACCTTCATCTGCGCCTGGGGCCCCCAGCCCGTCCTGCAACGCGCGGCGCTGCGCGCGCTACGATGAGGGGCGTGCGCCCCGTTCTCGTCTCGTCGCTCGTTCTTCTCCTCGCGAGTTCCTCGGGTTCCTCGGAGTTCCTCGGAGTTCCTCGGGACTCGGCGCGCTCCACTCCTCCGAGG
>JALYOB010000636.1 GCA_030857085.1 Acidobacteriota bacterium
CCGCACTCCATATCAGCGCGAGGCCAGTGACAAGCCGCGCAGCGCTTTCTTCAGATACGCGCCGGTCGGGCTCGACTTCACTTCGGCGATGTCCTCCGGCGTCCCTTTCGCGATCACGTATCCACCCCCATCCCCTCCCTCGGGGCCGAGGTCGAGGACGTGGTCGGCCGTCTTGATGACGTCGAGGTTGTGCTCGATCACCACTACCGTATTGCCGCGATCGACGAGGCCGTGCATGAGATGCAGCAGCTTCGCGACGTCGTCGAAATGCAGGCCCGTCGTCGGCTCGTCGAGGATGTAGAGCGTCTTGCCGGTCGCGCGTTTCGCGAGCTCTTTCGCCAGCTTCACGCGCTGCGCCTCGCCGCCCGAGAGGGTCGTCGACGACTGGCCTAACGTGATGTATCCGAGGCCGACTTCGTCGAGCGTGCGGAGAATGTTGAAGATGCGTGGAACATTGCGGAACACATCCAGCGACTGCTCGACGGTCATGTCCAGCAGCTCCGCGATCGAGTGGCCTTTGTACTTCACCTCGAGCGTCTCGCGGTTGTAGCGCTTGCCGCTGCAGACGTCGCACTTTACGTAGATGTCCGGCATGAAGTGCATCTCGATCTTGATCTGACCGTCGCCCTTGCACGCCTCGCAGCGGCCGCCCTTCACGTTGAACGAGAAGCGCCCCGGCCCGTAGCCGCGCATACGCGCTTCCGGCGTCGCGGCCATGAGGTTGCGGATCTCGCCGAAGAGCTGCGTGTACGTCGCGGGATTCGAGCGCGGCGTGCGGCCGATCGGCGACTGATCGATGTCGATCACCTTGTCGATCAGCTCGAGCCCGTCGATGCGATCGTGCGCGCCCGGCGTGTCGAGCGCGTCGTAGAAATGCCGCGACAGCGCTTTGTACAGAATGTCGTTGACGAGGGTCGACTTGCCCGAGCCGCTCACGCCGGTCACGGCGATGAAGACGCCCAGCGGAATCTCGACGTCGAGGTTTTTGAGGTTGTTCTGCCGTGCTCCGCGGATCACGAGCTTGTTGTCGCCGATCGGCCGGCGGATCTCCGGCACTTCGATCTTTGCTTCGCCGCGCAGGTATTTCGCGGTCAGCGAGCTCGGAAAGGTTTTGATCTGTTCGAGCGTCCCCTCGGCCACGATGTTTCCGCCGTGGACGCCTGCGCGCGGCCCGAGGTCGATGATGTGATCGGCGGTCTCAATGGTCTCTTCGTCGTGCTCGACGACGATCACCGTGTTGCCGACGTCGCGCAGCTCCAGGAGCGATTCGATGAGCTTGCGGTTGTCGCGCTGGTGCAGACCGATGGAAGGCTCGTCGAGCACGTACAGCACACCCATGAGCTTCGAGCCGATCTGCGTCGCGAGACGAATGCGCTGCGCTTCGCCGCCCGAGAGCGTGGCCGCGCTGCGATCGAGGGTGAGATAGCCGACGCCGACCGCGTTGAGAAAGCCGAGGCGGTCGCGCACTTCTTTGAGGATCTTGCCGGCGATCGCTTCCTCGCGCGCAGTGAGGCTCACTTCCTTGAAGAACTCTTCCGCGTCGCGCAGCTGCAGCGCGACGATTTCATCGATGCCGCGATTCGCGACGAGCACGCTCAGCGCTTCCGGACGCAGACGGCGGCCGGCGCACTCGGGGCATTTGTTCGGCGTCATGAAGCGCTCGATTTCCTCGCGCATGTCGTCCGACTCGGATTCTTTGTAGCGGCGCTGCAGCATCGGCACGATGCCCTCGTACGTGCCGTTGTACGAGTACGCGCTCTCCGATCCCTGGAACTGGAAGCGGATCTTTTCCTCCGACCCGTGGAGGATGCAGTGACGCGCTTTCTCGGGCAGCTTTTCCCATGGCGTGGAGAGCTTGAATTTGTAGTGCTGCGCGAGCGTGTGAATCTGCTTGAAGCGCCAGTTCTCGGAGCCTTCTTTCCAGAGCGCGATGGCGCCCTGTTCGATGGGCAGCGACGGATCGGGAACGATCTTTCGCTCGTCGACTTCGAGCAGCATGCCGAGGCCGGAGCAGCGCGAGCAGGCGCCGTAGGGTGAGTTGAAGGAGAAGAGACGGGGCGTGATCTCGCCGATCGAAACGCCGCAATCGGGACAGGCGTAATTCTGCGAAAGCAGCTCTTCCCGTTTGTCCGCGGCGTAGAGAATCTTGACGAGACCCTTGGTCACGCGCGTTGCGGTTTCGAGCGAGTCGGCGAGGCGCTGCGCGATGCCTTCCTTGACGACGATGCGATCGATGCGGATGTCGATCGTGTGCTTTTTCTGCTTGTCGAGATTGGGCGGATTCGCGAGCTCGACTTCCTCCCCGTCGACGACGGCGTGCGTGAAGCCTTCCTTCACCATCTGCAGCATCTGCTTGCGGTACTCGCCTTTTTTGCCGCGAATGTACGGCGCAAGGATGGTGAACTTCGTCCCCGCCGGATTGGTCATCAGCCGGTCGACCATCTGCTGGATGGTCTGCGGACGGATTTCCTGGCCGCACTCGGTGCAATGCGGCACGCCGACGGATGCGAAGAGCAGTCGCAGGTAGTCGTAGATCTCGGTGACGGTGCCGACCGTGGAGCGGGGGTTGCGCGAGGTCGTCCGCTGCTCGATCGAGATCGCGGGCGAGAGCCCTTCGATCGAGTCGACGTCCGGCTTTTCCATCTGCTCGAGGAACTGGCGGGCGTAGGCGGAAAGCGATTCGACGTAGCGGCGCTGCCCCTCGGCAAAGATCGTGTCGAACGCGAGCGATGACTTGCCCGAACCGGACACGCCCGTGATGACGACGAATTTGTTGCGGGGGACGACGACGTCGATGTTCTTGAGGTTGTGCTCGCGGGCGCCGCGGATGACGATCGAATCCATGATGAGGATTCAATCTAACTCTCGTCGTCGCGGTGGTGTTCCCGTTCTACGTGGTGTGGAACGACGAGAGGCCTCCGGCGGCCGGGGGCACGGCCCCCGGAC
>JALYOB010000637.1 GCA_030857085.1 Acidobacteriota bacterium
GTCCGATCCCGACACGGCCGGGCTGGATCCGATTTTCTATCTCCACCACGCGAACATCGACCGGCTGTGGGAGGTCTGGATTCAGGGACCCGTCAGCCTCGGCAATCCCACCGACACCAACTGGACCGCGGGGCCGACGAGCGTGGGCGATCGCGGCTTTTCGATGCCGCTTCCGCCGAAGGGGGACGGCTGGGATTACGCTCCGTCCGATGTGGGCGATCTGTCGAAGCTCGATTACGAATACGAAGACGTCTCAGCTCCTGCGGTGACGCCGATGCCGCCGGGAATGCTCCGGCTGCAGAGACTGGGCATCTCTCCCGCAGCAGCAGCAACAAGTACGAGTGCGAACGAAGGAGTTGCCGCGATGGCTACGTCGAAGCGCCGCGTCGAGCTGGTCGGCGCGAATCAGGAGTCGCTGCGGATCTCGGGGATCGGCGACGTGCGCTCTGCCGTCCGGCTGGACAAAACCGTTCAGCGCAAGGTGAGCGCGAGCCTGCGCGCTGCCGCGGAGGAGGCGCCGCCCGACCGCGTCTTCCTCAACCTCGAGAACGTGCGCAGCGTCAACGACGCCACGATGTTGAACGTGTACGTCAACGAACGTCCGGCAGGGAACATCTCGCTCTTCGGCGTACGCCGCGCGTCGATGCCGGACAGTGAGCATGGCGGTGAGGGACTGACGTTCGTCCTCGAGATCACCGACATCGTCGACGAGTTGCATCTGCAGAGTGGACTCGACGTCGACAAGCTCGAGGTGCGCATCGAACCGACGACGCCGGTGCCGGAGAACGCGGCCGTCAGCATCGGGCGCATGAGCATTTTCCGTCAGGGACGTTGACGCGACCGCATGACACCCGCCGCCCGTCAACGACTCCGCGTGCATGTGCCGCTGCTGATGGCGAGCGGAGTCGCATGGACTCTGCTCGCCGCTGATCCGCATGGTTTCTGCGCGATGCCGGCGATGCGCACGACCACGCTGGCCGCCAGCTCCGCGCTGATGTTCGGGGCGATGATGCTGCCGCTGCTCGGCGCGCCGCTGCTGCATGTTTCGTCGCAGAGTTTCGCCCGCCGCCGGCCGCGAGCGATGGCGCTGTTCCTGGCCGGCTATGGCGCGGTGTGGCTCGCGGCCGGCGTCGCGCTGCTGCTCGCGGCGAGGAGAATCGTTGCGTCACCGGCAGCCGTCGCGATCGCGATTGCCGCGGCCGCGGTGTGGCAATGTTCGCCACTGAAACAGCGCTGCCTCAATCGCAGCCACAAGCATCCGCCGCTGGCCGCGTTTGCACCGGCGGCGGATCGCGACGCGCTCACCTTCGGCTTCGCGCACGCTCTGTGGTGCGTCGGCTCGTGCGGCGCGTTGATGCTCGTGCCGATGCTCTTTCCGAACGCGCACCTCGGCGGCATGGCGGCAATGACGCTGTGGATCGCCGGCGAACAGCTCGACCGCCCCGCACCGGTGCGATGGTGCCTGCGCTGGCCGCGCAAAGCGGCGCGCATCGGAACCGGACAGTTGCGCGCGCGGCTACGATTCGAGCCGCTCCGCCGCGCGCTCGCCTTCCGTTGATCTGATCCGCCTGCGAGACCGTGCGCGAACTTCACCACCAGGCCGAAATCGCGCCGCAGCGATGCAGGCAACGCTACGATGCAGCACAATGAAGAGGATTTTCGCCGTCGTGGTCATTGCCGTCATCGCCGCACTGACCTGGTGGGTGGCCACGACTCCCGATCACGCGCTGCTCCGGCGGTGGCGCGCACGGCAGGACGACCTCACCGCGGAAGTGATCATCGGGCCGTATCCGATCGAAAGCGACTTCAGGAAGCTGCAACGCCAGCGCGTGAAACTCATCGTCTGTCTCCTCAATCCGCAACTGCCTTACGAGCGCGTGCTGCTCGAGCGCGAGCGCACGAACGCTTCGCGCGCAGGCATCGAGCTGCGCAACTTTCCGATGACCTCGCTGTGGGGAACGGAGGTCGGCGACCAGAGCCGCCGCAACTCGAAACTGGCCGCAGAGGCGGCGAAGAACGCGAAGGGCCGCGTCTATCTGCATTGTTACCTCGGCATTCACCGCGCGCGCGAAGTCGCGGACATGATTACCGGCAGCACGAGCGTCACCCGTTTCGAGCCGCGTGCAGTCGAGCGCTCGGCAGATCGCCGGCTGCTCGATGCAGCCGATGCCGCCTACGCGCGCGGCGACTACGCCGCGGCGTTGCAGTCGCTGTCGAAGATCGAAAAGCCCGACGCCGCCGCACACGCACTGCGGGGGTGGGCGAGTTACAAGAGCGGCGGCATCGATCGCGCCGACGAAGCCTTCCGCGCCGCGAGCTTCGCCGCCCCTCGTGACGCCGGCCCGCTCGTCGGCCTCGGCTACGTCGCCCTGCGCCGCAACGACCTCACGGCGGCGCAGGAATCGTTTCGTCGCGCTCTCCTTCTTCGCCCGGATGATGTCGACGCCCTCACCGGCGCCGGCATCGCCGCCCTGCGCCAGAACCGCCGCGATGATGCGGTACCGCTGCTCGAACGCGCCGTCGCGCTCGCGCCAGAGAATCAGGAGGCGATCGACGCCCTGAAACGTGCGAGAGGGCCGGGTTGAACACCTTCGCCGGACGTGACGCAGGACTCGCGGTCGACGACGAAACAGATTCCGGCACGGCACGATCGATGTCAGTTGCGCCCGGCGTATGCCGCACGTGAGAGCCGCATCCGCGACAAATCGTCATGGCTTAGAGTGGTCGCATGGGACTCCTGATCTTCAGCATCAACGTCACCCTGGACGGCTGCGTCGACCACCAGGAGGGCATCGCTGATGACGAGACACACGCCTACTTCACCGCCCTCCTGCACGAGAGCGGGGCAGTGCTGTGGGGCCGGGTCACCTACGAAATGATGGAGAGCTACTGGCCTGCCGTCGCCCGCGGGGACGAGGAGGCGCCGCCGGCGATGCGCAAGTG
>JALYOB010000638.1 GCA_030857085.1 Acidobacteriota bacterium
CCCGCGGCGTTAGGCGTTAGGCTCTTGGGGCGTGCTGCCGTCCGGGCGACGCACCCCGAACGCCCAAAGCCCATCGCCTAACACCATCTCCAAACTCCACTCTCAGTAGCACTTTGCACCACCCTTCCCATCCTCTGATAACGTCTGCCGCGGAATAAGACCCATCGGCATCCGCCTTGTGAGCCTTCCGCAATGGCCAAAAACCTCGTAATCGTCGAGTCTCCCGCGAAAGCGAAGACCATCAACAAGTTCATCGGAAGCGATTACGTGGTCAAAGCCTCGGTCGGCCACGTCCGCGATCTTCCCAAGAGCGACCTCGGCGTGGATGAAGACACCTTCCTCCCCAAGTACGAGGTTCTCGAAGGGAAAGAGAAGGTCGTCAGCGAGCTCCGCGCTGCCGCGAAGAAAGCCGACAAGATCTTTATCGCGTCCGACCCTGATCGCGAAGGAGAAGCGATCGGCTGGCACGTCGTGAACCTCCTCGGCGTCGACGCCAAGAAGGTCCGCCGCATCCTCTTCCACGAGATCACCAAGAACGCGGTCCGCAAGGCGATCGACACGCCGGGCGAGATCGACATGAACAAGGTGAACGCGCAGCAGGCGCGCCGCGTCCTCGATCGCCTCGTCGGCTACAAACTGTCGCCGCTTCTCTGGGACAAAGTGCGCCGCGGTCTCTCCGCAGGACGCGTGCAGTCGGTGGCGATGAAGATGATCGTCGAGCGCGAGGACGAGATCAAAGCGTTCGTGCCGGTCGAGTACTGGTCGTTCGCCGCACGTCTCGCCGCGAACGTTCCGCCGCAGTTCACCGCCAAACTGACGAAGGCCGACGGCAAGAAAGTCGAAGTCGGAAACGAGACGCAGGCGCGTCAGATCGAAGCCGCGCTCAAGTCCGGCAAGTACGTGGTCAGCGAAGTGGCGCGCAAAGAGCGCAAGCAATCCGCTGCGCCGCCGTTCATCACCTCGACCCTGCAGCGCACCGCGTACAACCGCTTCAAGTGGCCGGTGAAGCGCACGATGCAGATCGCGCAGAAGCTGTACGAAGGCAAAGAGCTCGGGTCGTATGGTTTCGCAGGTCTCATCACCTACATGCGTACCGACTCGGTGCGCATCAGCGATGACGCGCTCGCGGAAGTGAGATCGTATATCGGCACGAAATATGGCGCCGATATCCTTCCCGAAAAGCCAAACGTTTATCGTGTCAAAAAAGGTGCTCAGGCGCAGGAAGCGCACGAAGCAATTCGTCCGACTTCGACCGAGCTCGATCCCGAAAAGATCAAAGACTTCCTCACCCGCGAGGAGTACCAGCTCTACAAGATGATCTGGGACCGCTTCGTCGCCTCGCAGATGAAGCCCGCCCTCTTCGACGTCACCGACGCCGACATCACGGTCGGCAATCTCACCCTCCGCGCTTCGGGCGAAGTGCAGAAGTTCGCCGGCTTCCTCGCCGTCTTCCAGGACGCGCCGGGAGAGGACGAAGACGAAGAGGAAGAGAAGAAGAATGAGAAAGCGCTGCCGCCGCTCAACGAAGGCGACGTGTTGCAGCTCATCGATCTGGAAACGAAGCAGAACTTCACTCAGCCGCCCCCGCGCTACACCGAAGCGACGCTCGTGAAGGCGCTCGAAGAAAACGGCATCGGCCGCCCGTCGACGTACGGCGCGATCCTCACCACGATTCAGGCTCGCGACTACACGTACAAGCACGACGGCAAGTTCCACCCAACGCACCTCGGCGCGCTCGTGGTGAAGCTGCTCAAGCAGTCGTTCGGCGACATCATCGACGAGAAGTACACCGCCCGTCTCGAAGAGGAGCTCGACGAGATTGAGGACGGAAAGCTCGAGTGGACCGACGCAATGCGCGAGTTCTCGGTGAAGTTCAACCACGACCTCGACCGCGCCGGCAAAGAGATGACGCAGGTCAAAGGCACCGGCCTCGAGACCGACGAAAAGTGCGAGAACTGCAGCTCGCCGATGGTCATCAAGTTCGGCCGTTTCGGCGAGTTCCTCGCCTGCACGAATTACCCCGAGTGCAAGACCACCAAAGAGATGCCGAAGGGCGACGCCGCGGAAGCGACGTCGGACGACGAGCAGATCATCTGCGAAAAATGCAGCAAGCCGATGCAGCTCAAACGCTCGCGTTTCGGCCAGTTCTTCGCGTGCACCGGCTACCCCGACTGCAAGCACACCAAAGACCCGCGCCTCATGAAGCAGGCCGCGAATCTGCCGACCGAGCCGCAGCCGCCGTGTGAGAACTGCGGCAAGGAGATGGTGCTCAAGAGCGGCCGTTACGGCCCGTTCTACTCCTGCTCGGGCTATCCCGATTGCAAGACCATTCGCAAGATCGGCCGCGGCGGCAAGTCGTCGACTCCGCCGAAGCCGACCGGCGTGAAGTGCCCGAACTGCAATGAGGGGGAGCTCGTCGAGCGCATCTCGCGCCGGGGCGTTTTCTACTCCTGCAATCGCTACCCGAAGTGCGAGTTCACGCTCAACAACCGTCCGGTCGCACGCGAGTGCCCGAAGTGCCACGCGCCGTATCTGCTCGAAAAAGAAACCAAGCGCGAAGGGCACATCGAGTACTGCAACAACGCCGAGTGCGATCACCGCGCGCCGATCGCGGCGCCGGCAGCTGCGAACGAATAAGACGCGCGTGAGCGAGGCCCAGGGTCCGATCGATCTGAAGAAGTGGCGCTCGACGCCGCACGTCGAAGGACGCGCGGCGACCGAGAGCGACGTCGAGCAGGGCCGGGCAGTGTTCGCAGTCGGCGGTGAACCGGTCGAGCTCGACCTCCCTTCCTGCGCGATCGTGCAGGAAGAAGGCGTCGGCGAACCGACCGCGGTGATCATCATTCAGGCGGAGAGGCTCGACGATGGGACGGTGGCCGTGGGGTATCGCCTTGTCGACGGCGGAACCGGAATCGCGACGCTGGAGGAAGTGGAGTTGC